>NZ_DALZYO010000006.1:0-161474 GCF_031988165.1 Neobacillus sp. | reverse complement strand
TCAGTCGAAGCGCTCCAGTCCATACGCCGATAGGCGGGCGCCTTGCGCTTTTCTTGTGTGAAAAATAAAAAACCGTCTTGAATGGACGGTTTAGAATAAATGTTCGTATGGTGCAACATCAATTCGATTTTCAAAAAGCTTTTTGCGCAAAAATTTATGATCTCTTTTTGGTGTTGCTTGGATGTAGCCTCGAATCACCAGGTCTTCAGTAATTTTAGGAGCCTTTTCAGTCAGAGCAAGCTCGCCGATTTTCCCGGCAATCTTATGTCTAGCTACATCGCGAAATAGCTCTGGAACAGGGCTGACTAAATCCTCAAGAAGATTTTTTTCATCATCCTTCCACAGATGACGTGACTCATTTACAAAGTGCTCTTCCCAATCCATTACCGACTTTCCATCTTCTTTAGGCATCTTTTTCAAAAACTTTCGGAACATAAAAAATCCGCCTATGGCCATTGAACCAACTAAAAAAACAACCCAAAAGAGGATAAACCATAAAAACCAACCATTGAGCATATTTTTCACCTACAAAAAAACAATTTATCTACCTATTATAGTCTGATTTCAGGGGAAATGACAAGAAAAGGTCATCATTTAATTAGGGACTCCAGAGAGGTAGAGGGTGGCATATTATATGGGTCTAAAATATTCAATCATGAGCGGTACGGAAATGGTTGTCGAAAAAGTGACAAAATGGCCAATTCTATTGATTATTACTATATTCCATTGTAATATGGTTACAAATGAAAGGTTAACGAAACTTTTTTTTCATAAAATAGCTGTTAACTTTCGTCCAAACACCTTGAATAAAATAACAACCATGGGGCTGACTGGGGTACTGGTGTCCTCCACAGTCTTCAAAACTGCTTGAGACCTGCGTGCCAGGTCTGGTGGGTTCGATTCCCACGCAGTCCCGCCAAAACCTACTATATTAATAGCGATCGCACAGTGATTAAACCTGTGCGTTTTTTTTCGTAATAAGTTACTTTTCCTATGCTTCGTTATAGGCTTCTTATCGTTTTGTCGTTAATTTAGAAGGAAAATAAATTGGATTATTCTAATATACATTTTGTTGGGAGGCCATATATTGAAACAATGGTACTCCCTTTCAGTAAGTAACAATCATTTTAAGAGAATCAAAATTAATATTTGTTAAAATTCCTTGATAATACTGTATATTATTCCAAGACTTTGATATACTTTTATCAAAATATCTGAGTTAAGAGGTACAGATCGTGTCGAAATCTAAAATACAATTCTGGCTGATTCAAATTTTGCTTATTTTAACGATTATTTTCGTTTCAACAAAAATCTCATTTATGTTTAGGCCGATAGGAGTCTTTTTCTCAACGCTTTTCTTTCCAATCCTGATAACAGGGTTCCTCTATTTCCTTTTAAATCCGTTAGTGAATTTTCTCGAACGAAAAAAGCTTCCTAGGATAGCAGCCATACTTGTCATATATATTGGGTTTGCTGGTCTTCTTGTGTTGGCAATGAGCAGCATCGTTCCAGCTGTGTCAAAACAGGCAATTGATCTTGCCAATAATTTGCCGATCTTTGCCCATGAGACTACTGATTATTTAAATAATATGGTTAAGTCATCAGAGTTTAAAAGCTTTATAAATGAGCAGAGTGAAATAATTGGTACGGTGCAACAAAGGTTAATGGAGTTTGCAAATACACTGCCAAACAAACTGACGAACGCATTTATGGCTTTTTTTGGAATGGTCACTAATATAGCAGTTATTCTTGTCACTGTACCATTTTTATTATTTTACATGCTTAAGGATGGTCATAAATTTCCAAAATCCGTTTCAAATTTTATTCCAACCGGTTACAGAGATGAGGGTCTAAAAATTTTGAAAGAAACAGGGGAGACATTATCTGCCTACATTCAGGGGCAGGTTATGGTCGCCCTGGCTGTCGGAACCCTGTCTTTTATTGGATATTTAATTGTTGATCTACCCTATGCGTTAATTTTGGCGCTCATTGTAGCCTTCACCAACATTATCCCTTATGTTGGACCAATCATAGGCGGTACACCCGCTGTGCTTGTCGCTTTCTTTGATTCACCAACGAAAGCTTTGCTGGTAATAGTCGTCATCCTGGTTGCCCAGCAAATAGAAGGGAACTTCCTGTCACCGATGATATTAGGTAAATCATTGGATACGCACCCAGCAACCATCATCATTATTCTATTGGCTGCAGGAAACCTGGCAGGCGTACTTGGAATGGTCTTGGCAGTTCCGACCTATGCTGTTTCAAAAGTAATTGTACTGAACTTAGTCCGATTTTTGAGAGCTAGAAAAGCGGCGGAAAATATAGTAGAAGGAACTTGAGTCATAGACCAGGTTCCTTTTTTACTAAAACTATATGATGAATTGCTTAACAACTTGCTTTGGTGCCATGCTTGGTGCCCGAATTTTTAAAATTTCAAATCACAAGAAAACACTAGAAAGTAAGAAAGCTTGATTTATCAAGACTTAAGAGTACATCAAGATACTAGAAAAACAGATGCCAGCAAACTTCAAAACTGTTTGAGACCTGCGTGCCAGGTCTGGTTGGTTCGATTCCCACGCAGTCCCGCCAAAAAATCAATTGTATCAAGGGTTATCGCAGATTTCTTTTGAATAATGTTTTTACATTTTCCTTGCTGTCTCACTCCTATCTACTAACAAGACTGTAGAGAACGTTTCCTTCAACCTCCAAATAATTATTTATTGGAGGTTATTTTTATGCAAACGGAAGTTATCACGAAAAAGAAAGTTAAGCCGAAGCTTGGGAGAATGAATAAGCAGAATTTTTTCGTTGTGGGTATCATTAATCAAATGGTTTATTTCTACGTAGCTGTATTTATCTTTATTTACACGAATATTAATTTACTAGGAAAGGTTTCATGAAAACTGACGGTTAGGAGGGATTTGCTTGGATGTAATTGGAAAAGGTGTCATTCGTAAAGACTCTTGGGATAAAGTGACAGGAGACGCGAAATACACAGATGATTACCAATCAGTTGGGATGCTTTCTTGTACAAAGGTAATCAGTCCATATGGACACGCTAGGATCACTGCGATTGACAAGACAGAAGCACTAAAAATACCAGGAGTTAGGGCGATTATCACAGGAGAACATTTTCCACTTACAGGGGAGGCCATTCGCGACCGCCCGCCAATTGCTGTTGATAAGGTCCGTTACCATGGAGAACCAGTTGCATTAGTTGTTGCTGATACTCCTTCACAAGCTAAGAAAGCAGCTAACTTGGTAAAGGTCTATTATGAATTATTACCTGTAGTAAATTCACCTACACAGGCGTTCCAAAAGAATGCTCCCCTCGTCCATGAGAGGTTAGGCGAATATAAAAAGGAGGAAGATTCACACCCGGTTCCGGGAACAAACATTGCATCACTTACTAAAATTCGCAAGGGCAATATGGAAAAAGGATGGTCTGAGAGTGAGGTAACAGTAGAAGCAAGCTATTCCTTTGCGCCTTCAGATCATGCCGCAATGGAAACAAGATGTTCAACTTGTGAGATTTCACGAGATGGAACAATCAATATAATGACCTCATCTCAGGCACCTTATATGGTCAAAACACTGATATCTGAATACTTTGGTGAAGATATAGGGAAAATTGTTGTTCACACGCCGTTTGTTGGAGGAGGCTACGGTGGAAAAGCACCCGTTCAGGTTGAAATACTTGCATACTTAGCATCGAAGGCTGTTGGTGGCCAACCCGTAAAGGTTTTTAATATGCGTGAAGAGGATATCATTACATCTCCATGTCACATTGGTTTGGATGGAACAGTTAAAATTGGGGCTGACCGTAACGGGAAAATTAAAGTTATGGAAATCCTTTATTTGTGGGATGGAGGTGCTTATTCGGATAAAGCAATTGATGTAACGAGATCTGGGGCAGTCGATTGCACAGGACCCTATAATGTGGAGAATTTATGGTGTGATTCATACTGTATGTATACCAATCATCCGTATGCCTCCCCATACAGAGGATTTTCTCATTCCGAACTTTCCTTCGTGATTGAAAGAACACTGGACTTACTCTCACAAAAACTGCAGATGGATCCGCTAGAACTTAGGTTTTTAAATGCCATTAGGCCAGGAAATACAACACCTACAAGGGTTTCTTTAAATAAAAGCAATTTAGGGGACTTACCACATTGTATTGAGAAAGTAAAACATTTAATTAAATGGGACGAAGGGTCGATTAAAGAGATAAATGAACGTTTTGTTAGAGTAAAAGGCGTAAGCTGCAGTTGGAAAACGTCAACGATTGATGCCAACGCTCCCTCCGGTGTTACTTTAACTTTTAATCGAGATGGTAGTATCAATTTAATGTCAGGCCTTATCGAAATTGGAACTGGAACTAAGACTGTGCTTGCTCAAATTCTCGCTGAGAGACTTAAAATGGATGTCGATAAAATTCATGTCAGAATGGAAGTTGATACCCAGACCATGCCAGAACATTGGAAGACCGTTGCCAGCAGGGGAACATTTATGGCAGGTAGGGCCACCTTAAATGCCGCAGAAGATGTGATTAACCAATTAAAAGAAGTGGCCTCATGTGTGCTAAGAGCACCGAAAGAAGATTTGGAAGTGGCAAATAGTCGGGTGTTTTTGAGGGATGATCCATCCATTGGTCTCCATTTTAAAGATATTGGTTATGGGTATAAGTATCCAAATGGTAACGCTATTGGTGGTCAAATCATTGGCAGAGGGAAATATATTTTACGCCATATAACGAAGTTGGATCCCGAAACTGGAGCTGGGAAGCCTGGTCCGGAGTGGTCTGTTGCGGCTTATGGAGTAGAGGTAGAATTCGATCGAAAAGATTATACTTATCGACTGGTTAATGCTGCTGCGGTGGTGGATGCTGGCAGGGTGATGAATGAAAAAACAGCATTAGGTCAGGTTATGGGGGCAATGAGCATGGGGCTAGCATTCGCTGGGAGAGAAACTTTTTATTTTGATGATTTAGGGAGGGTTTTGAATCCGCAGCTTCGGACGTATCGTCCACTTCGCTATGGAGAGAATCCTAATTACTTGGTTGATTTTGTTGAAAATCCACAGATTGATGGACCATTCGGAGCTCGTGGAATAGGAGAACTAGGTTTAATGGGAATGCCTGGGGCACTCGGGAATGCATTGTCCATAGCAGCTGGTGTTTCGCTTCATAATCTTCCCTTAATTCCAGAATTGATTTGGAAAGCAAAGGAGAAGCAATAAAGTATATCCGCTGGGAAGGAGTAATTACACTTAAAGTAAAGGGGGATTTTGTAGAATAAATCTTAAAAATGGGATTGGATAATATTTTTAATTGGAAGAAGTAAATATTTATCTAGAATGGAGACTGTAGAGGTTGAGGGAAAACGGTCTAAAAAACTATCAAGAGACTGCCGAGACCCCTTGATATTACCGGGAAAATTGAAGCAGATTTGACCTCTGGTGTCCTCCACAGTCTCCAAAACTGCTTGAGACCTGCGTGCCAGGTCTGGTGGGTTCGATTCCCAAGCAGTCCCGCCAACCTTGACAAATAAGGTTTTATGAGTTTTTTTGAGAAGTTAAATTGAGGCAAAAGTTGTTGGCCAACAACTGAAAATATTATCTTTGGTCACATATTGGTAACATCAGATATAAAAAATTACATACGTTATTTTATGAGCTGCTCGAACTGAAGGGCAGCTTATTTTTGCATATTTGGTAACACATGAGTTTAAGTGTCCATCTTGATTCTGAGTGTCGAATGTCCTAATCGTTCTGACACAACTTATGGATGAACACCTTGTTGATACATTAACGTTGCATGTGTATGTCTTAAATCGTGAAATCTAACATAATGAAAGCCACTAATTTCAACAAGCTTACGAAAGTTCCTCGCCAGTTCTGTTGGTTGAATTGGTTTACTATTGTTTGGATCAAATAGTAAATCTAAATCGTTACATTCAGATCCTAACAACAATTTATGTCTATGTGTTGCTAATAAACTATTAATAATTCTTGGATTAGGGTTTATGTAATTGTTACGGATCCACTTTTACAGGATTTAAAGTTTTTAAATATTAGTCCTACTTTCCGTATGTACTGCGGTGTGAGAAGTCGGGAGTAAATTACTCCCTCCTACTCGATTCCCTCCAAAGCTCGGGTGCTATTTTATACCTTCCAAGTTTACCCCTGTCAACTTTCTAAATTGTGTCGAAAAAGAACGATTAAATACTAAAATTTACTGAAAGATTATACCCTGTCGAAAAAAATAATATTTTAACGATAAAAAACAGTGTTAACTTTCTAGGTACGACAAAATATTCATAATATTATTGATACTATTATTTGGTAATACATATTATAAAGGTGCGAGGAGGACGAAAATGAAAAAATCCAAAAAGCTTTTATCCGTTTTATCTACTACCGCTCTAGTAGGTAGTTTGTTACTTCCTTCCGTGGGAAGTGCACAGATAAAAGGGTATAACCCAAATCCGGCAGTGCAGGAGATAGGTTCAGACTTTCGCTCTGAAACCGTAGAAGAGGTATTAAAATATAACAAACTTAATTTAAGTGGGTATGATGTAAACGGAGAAGCTACATCAGACAGTGGACAAGTTGGAGCGGCTTCATCCGTAACTCCGGGCGATGTAGGGACTGTTAAACCGTGGGTTACACATAATGATGTAACTGGACAATATGGCCTAACGAATTTTACTCTCAAAGGAGTTGGTACATATGGTGAGGTATGGGTAGCAAATAATCTTGCGTATCCTACAGGAGACCCAAGGAATGCTGCTGGAGTATCTGTCGTTACCAATCAACAAGTAAACTATCTTTTAAATCAATTTGATACAAAAATGTATGAACAAGAGGTTGCCTTTTTTGGCGCCCCTGCTGAAAGAAAGGGAGACCATGCTGCTAAATCTCTTGGTGATTTATATAGGGACGAATCTGGGCGTGTCGTTATCCTAATTGATAACATTAAAGATGCTAGTTATTATGATGCGAATTATCCTAGTTATATTGCAGGATATTTTTCATCAACTATAAGTGATTTAACGGATAGAAATGTCATGACAATTGACAGTTTTGATTGGTTAAACCGGACAGGTCCAACTGCTGCAAAACCTTTCTTATACGAGGGGACTTTTGCTCATGAGTTTCAACATTTACTTCACCACGACAGTGATGGTGCAGAAGAAAACTTTATAAATGAGGGATTATCTGATTTTGCTCAATATCAGGTGGGATATGGTCATTCAAAATCACACGTCGACTTCTTTATGAATAACCTTAAGAACTCCTTAACGCAATGGGGAGATCAGTCAGATCTTCAAATACTAGGAGACTATGGGGCTGCTTATCTATTCCAGCTTTATTTATACGAACAATTTGGCAAGGAATTTATTCAGAAAGAATTCAAAAACCAATTACAAGGTATTAATAGTATTAATGCCGTTCTAAAAGAAATGGGTAGCAAAAAAGACTTTAATGCAGTATATCAAGATTTCATGATTGCATTAATGCTAGATGGAAAATATCAAGGAGATAATAAGACATATAATTTTAATTCCATTGACCTTAACCCTAATATCGAAGCAGCATCAAAATTAGACTCTTTTGCACCAGCTTGGGGAACTGATGTAAAAATGATTACTCCTGACAAGAAGATTGACCATCTAAATTTCAAAGGTCTTGATTTCCTCGGTACGAACTGGAAAACAGTAACTGATCCAGTAAAAGGTGAAGTACTTTGGGGGAATCAAGGGGATCAAGCAAATAATTTCCTGATAAAAGAGCTTGATTTAACAGGAAAAACAAATCCAATCCTATCTTTTGATACAAAATATAATATTGAAGAGCAATGGGATTTTGGTGCTGTTCAAGTTTCAACAGATAATGGAAAAACGTGGGCTTCTTTAGCGAATGAACACACAAGAGATGATTTGGTCGCCAATGGATATCCAACAATAAAACAAAATTTACCAGGATTTACCGGTAGCTCAAATGGTTGGACAACAGAAAGTTTTGACCTTTCTCAATACAAGGGTCAAAAGGTCCTTGTGGCCTTCCGCTATATGACAGACTGGGGCTATAATGAAGCAGGATGGTACGTATCAAACCTTAAGCTAAATGGCGAGCTAATTGATGCCATGAAAACGACTAAGGGCTTTATGAGTTTAGAAGAAGCAACAAAGGAATATGTGGATTACCAAGTTCAGTTTATTGGATATAAGAAAGGTGTTGCAAAAGGGCAAGACAATCATGTCAAAGTTATTAAATTCCCTAATCTCCTAAATATGAGTGAAAGTGATAAGGTAGATCTTCGTGATATGCTACAAAGCTCTCAATATTCTAAAATATTAATGATGGTTACTTATGCACCTGCTCCTGGCAAGGGTGGAAGTGCTGAGTATAATTACGATGTAATTATGAAGGCTAACAAAAAGAAATAAATAAACTCCAAGACTCATTAAGTTATATAACTTGGGGCTTACACCCTAGAATACTGAATTTTTAAATCTCTAAAAATTAAAGTACCTTTCCAATAATGACCTATTTTACGACTATCTTAAAGAAGCTGTTCCAAATTAAAACTTTGGGCAGCTTTTTTTGGTTTTGGTGATTACGTTTCCCATACAGACTCAGGATCACAACCATATTCATTATAAAAAATGTCGAGACTTGAAGTTAATTGGTACAAAAAAACCAAGGGACGTCCCTCGGCTTTGTTTAGTATAGTCTATTAAGTTACTGTTTCGTTGAATCTGCCTGTAAATCAAGATTATTCAAGGCAGGTACACTCCTATATTTTTCCGGTATCGCATCATTATACGGCATATCGCTATGTCCGTAGCTACGATGAATCATCATATACAGTAAGCCAGTAACAACAACTATGACACCTGAAACAAGCACGATATAGTTATCATACCATGCTGCATCTGGCGTTCTTGGCCAACACATGTTGATCATTGCGATTATTCCGTAAATAAGCGCACAAATATTTACAGGCAGTCCCCACTTGCCCAATTGATACTTACCACTTGGCTTCCATCCTTTTAGTCTAGCTCGAAGTGCAGCAAGGACAACCATTTGGAATGCAAGATAAATGCCAAATGCCGCAAAACTGATTACCTTTGTGAGTGCATCTGTAGACACTTTTGAACCAAGGACAATAATGGCTGGAGCAATAGCTGCAAGAAGCAACGCATAAGGTGGAATGTGACGAGCAGCCGAAAACTTCTTTAACAATCGGCTTCCTACAATCATGTCATCACGTCCATACGCATAGGCAAGTCTGCTTGCTGCCGCCTGTAAACTCATTGCACATGAAAGGAAAGATATCAACACAATACCCAGTACAATCTTCGCGCCAACAGTGCCAAATGCATCGTTTAGTAGTGTATCAACAGGAGTTATGTCCTTACCAGCGATAACTGCTGGGATATCAGCAACTGAAAGTACTAAAGCAAGGCAAACAAAAGTTGCTGCAGCACCGCCAATGTAAATCGTCCGACGCATTGCCTTTGGGATAAGAACACCTGGATTCGGTACTTCTTCAGCAACATCACCACAAGCTTCAAACCCATAATATTGATAAATTCCAATTAATCCAGCTGCTGCAAATGCATACAAGTAGCTATGACTACCTTGAGCACCAAAAGAATCAAAGAGCACACCAAGACCGTGATACCTGTGTGTGATTAGCAACCAAAAACCAACTACAAGCGCACCGATAATCTCAGCAGCAAAACCAATAACTGCTGCAGTTGCGAGAACCTTTGTGCCAAGAAAATTGATGATAGTCGATAGTGCAAGAATGACTACTGAACAAATAATCGTGGAGTTAACCGATACTTCAAAACCCAAAACTTGTGCTAGATAAGGTCCAGCTCCGTACACAACACTGGCAATCGTCACAAGCAAAGCTATTAAGTAAACCCAGCCAGTCATCCACGCATACTTGCGTCCCCATAATCTTCGTGCCCAAGGATAAACTCCACCTGCAACAGGGTATTGCGCAACAATTTCACTGAAGACAAGTGCGACTAGTAATTGTCCGAGTCCAACGATGACAAAACTCCAAATCATTGGTGGGCCAGCTTGCGCAAGTGCGTATGCAAATAGTGAGTACACACCTACTACAGGAGAAAGATAAGTGAACCCAAGGGAAAAGTTTGCCCACGGACTCATGTCGCGGCGAAATTCAGATTCATATCCAAGCGATGCCAGGTGTGCAGCATCACTATCATGATGTTCTGACGCAGATCCGCCAATTATTTTGTTCGGATTTTCTTGCATGTTTTTGAGCCTCCTTAAAATAGTAGTTATATTCTTATGTGCAATTGCTGAGACAATATAAAATATTGTTAATATTCAGTAAATTCCACTTAGATAGAAATATATTTTCTAATTAAACATCCTACTTATAGTTTGAAAACCAGCCTGTTGTTTGTTTAACTTCTAGATCAGACAGCACATTTAAAGGTTTCTATTGTAGCTTTAATATACATCTTTAATTCTAATACTAGAGTGGTTTTTGTCATTAGCATTGCCTCCTATTTTAATGGTTTTTAATATTGCGCGCTTGAAGCGTAGTTACAGAACAAAGAGCACTAATTTATGAATCTATTACAGAATAAAGGCTCAATTATAGGTATAAAACGAGCTCTTTTTCATGTTCTTTTGCTCTTGAGGAACAAGTTAAAATCACTTTCTTTGTACGTTTTTCTTCATCTTTGTAGTAGTGATCCCGGTGATCTACTTCTCCTTCAACCACCTCTACTTCGCAGCTTCCGCATCCGCCTACTTTACAAGAGTATGGAGTTTCTACCCCAGCTTTTAATAGTGCCTCTAATAACGTTTCTTCTTCAGAAATTTCCACCTTCTTACCAGTTTTCACTAAATTTACAACAAAAGGATTTTTTGGGCCTCCATCCGTCGCAGCAAATAATTCAAAATGAATGGAATGGCTTGGGTAACCGTATGATTCAGCTGCTTTCCTAAATTCTTTGACCATTGAAACTGGTCCACAGAAATACACATGTGAGCCAATCTGATGTTCAGCCATTGTTATAGGTGTCATTTTATTAGGATTTTCCGTTCTTGAGAAATAAAAATGACATTTTCTGGGGTATCTTGTATTCAAATAATCATAAAAAGCACAATCTTCTTTCGTTCTTGCAGCATAATGTAATTCAAATGATTTACCTTCAACTGTTAAATCTTCCATCATGGTCATAAATGGGGTAATACCAATTCCTGCTGCATAAAATACATGATGTTTCGCAGCTTTGAATGCCAGTGGGAAATGATTTTTAGGCCAACTAATTTCTAAACGATGTCCCACTTTGATCTCATCATGCCAATAAACAGATCCTCCTCTTGAATGGTCATCCTTGCGAATGGCAATCGCATAATGAGTACGGTCAGTTGGATGACTAACAAGTGAGTAATTTCTTTCAATCATCTCGCCGCCATTTTTTACATAAGTTGCGATATGGGAACCACCCGTAAATGCAGGAAACAGATCTTGATCAACGGGGTACAATTGGAAGCGCTTTACTAATTTTGTTTCCTGTACTATTTTTTCTACGTATACTTCAATATTTCCGAATCCTCTCATAAAAACCACTCCCATCGTTTTGTCTGGCATTTTCATTTATTAGCTTTCAAGTAACATTTAATTGGATGTTACAAAAGCAGGATTGTAAGGATATCCAATATATCCTTTTCGCTCTCTTGAGAAGAAAGGGCCAATTTCTAAGCTGATTTGGCAATGATGACAGATTGTATCCGTGTCTTCTGCCACTGCTTCTTGTAGATGATAGCATTTTAAACAATATATATAACGTTTTTTCTTGCCAGAAATAAGCGTTTGAATTTCATCTTCTGAAAAACCAGCCTCAATCGCCGCTGTGAAAATCGTAACTGCATCATCCCATTTAGCAGAAATATAAAGCTGGGTTCCCATTTTTTGACGATCTAATACTTCGCTAACATTCTTTAATTGTAATTCTTCATTGATTTCCATTAGTTCATATTCTTTTTGGTCATTTATTTCATGAATAAATTGTTCGATTGTTTCTGCTTTTTTTGGTACAGCAGAAATAATAAGTAATTTTCTTCGATCCTGTCTTACTGTGATTTTTTCCACAATGGTTTCTGATTTATCGAATAATACCGGGCTGTTGTATACCATTTTTCAATCCCTCCTATCTTTGTGGTCCTATTTAGTTTGTAAACTTACTTTTTCAACTAAGTTTTTCAAATATTCTACTGTAGGTTCAATAAAAGGGGTAAATCCTTTATAATCTGCCATTGGCTTAGGAATATCTGATAGAATAGAGTACGTTTGCGTAAGCCATTCTGGTCTTAATGCTAGATCTTGCATTGCCAGGAATTGAGTATTTAATACGAACAAAACAGCATTACTCCTTGGCATACGATAGAATTTTTGTTCTTCTATACGAAGTCTTACTAGTTCACCAGCATTTTCAGGAGTGACTAAAAAGCGTGTTGGTCCCCAAGTATCAAATGTTTCATAGTTAACATCCCAACGATTTGCCATCAAATTCCAATTAATTCTCGTCCATGGTTGACCTGGTAAAACATTACGTAGTAAGAAATTACGGACTCTTTCAGCCAGAGGTACCCCTGTGCGTGACACAAATGGTACAGGTGCGTGAATTTCGTCAAATGTCATCCCTTTATTCCAGTGAGGTGAGAATAAAGCTGCATAAGATTCTTGAGCAACTTCCAAATATAGATTGTTATCTCTATGAACCATTAATACATAGTCATTGGTGAAATGACGGCCAATTAAATCGAGCGGCTCAAGCTTGATGCTTGATGCATCACCAAATATGAAAGATTCAGTTTCATTTAAAATGAAATTATGAAATGTCCAATGATTACCGTTCTTATCTAATTGAAAGTACTCTGGGTGAGCTTCAACCGCCATATTCATTAACATTTCTGCTACTTCCCATTGCATTTCCATTGTATGTGGATAGGATTGAAACCTTACTTCAGGTTGTTCATTTAGTAATTCTCTTTTTCTTTGTATTTGTTTTTTATATTCTGGTGTTATTTGAACACAATTCATTTCATCCTTTTCAAGTTTCTGTAAGTCATTTGAATACCGATAGTTGGAACCTTCTTTAATGTTATAAAAAGGATATGGAAATAGTTCTAGATTTGTAGATTCGTACATGATAATTCCTCCTTTAATTTGAATTAATAACATCATTTTCTATATAAATATTTGGGAAATGATGTTATTTTATTTAAATGTTAATGCAATAATTGTGCCAAGTTTTGGAAACATTTATTTTCTTCATATTTCATTGGCCTAAATATGGCAGCCATGAAAATCATAATCCACTATTTTTTGCCAGCACTGTCATAAATGTTCGGGAAAAATTTCATATGGTTCAGTAGGGATTAAGCAAAAATTTTATCCACCTTTCTAAACCTTTGCTATAAAATAATAGGAATTTTTACACCAAATTCAAAATGTTAACAAAATATTAAAAATCCTTATTTTATTTATATTCTTTATCTTTCAAATTTGAAATTCCTATTCAAATATGAAATAATTTACTAAATAGTCTGATTACTTATACTCTATATAAGGGAGTGCTATATAGGTGGGGTCTATCCATTTATCAAATGAACAACTTCTTCAAACTTATCAATCGAGTATCCTATCTATTTACGATGAAATTATCGTAACAAATTTTAAGGGAACTATTTTACATCGAAGTGGAGAACTGAAAAACTTTTGGTTAACCAAATCTGCCTCGCTTCAAGGAAGAACGTTTACTGAACTAGAGGAAATTTCATTCTTTGGTGATCCCATATTACAATTATTAAATAGAGAGGTACATTCTCTTCAATTAAAGGCTTGGGATGGTAGTAATATTCTAATAACCGTGTTTACATCAAATGGTTATAGTGAAGAATTAAAGATATGGGGATTAAAAAGTATTTCCGATAATGTAATAGATTCAACAGAAATAACCGATGGCAGGGAGACAAGACACACTTCTTCAATGGTCGTGCATAGCCAAAAAATGCAAGATGTACTTAACACAATAGAGATGGTTTCAAAAGTATCAACAACAGTTCTATTATTAGGGGAATCTGGTGTAGGAAAAGAAATGATTGCTAAAACCATTCATCAATTAGGAAATAGAAGGTCTAAACCTTTTGTTGCAGTTAACTGTGGTGCAATTCCGGAAAATTTATTAGAAAGTGAATTATTCGGTTATGTGGGCGGAGCATTTAGTGGTGCAAACAAAAATGGTGCTCCAGGAAAATTTGAACTAGCAAATGAAGGAATTATTTTCCTTGATGAAATTGCAGAAATGCCACTGAACTTGCAAGTAAAGTTACTTCGAATTTTACAGGAAAAAGAAGTCACCCCACTAGGAAGTTCAAAACCAATTCATATTTACGTCCAAATTATAGCTGCAACGAATCAATCATTAGAAAAAATGGTCAGAGATGGACGATTCAGAGAAGACTTATATTATCGTTTAAATGTAGTACCAATTGAAATCCCTTCGTTACGGGAAAGAGTAGAAGAGATCCCGTACTTAATCTATCACTTCATAGCAAAGTATAATACGTTATATAATAGAAACATCAATATTTTACCAGATGCTATTGATTTATTGTGTATTTTCGATTGGCCGGGAAATGTTCGGCAATTAGAGAATACTATTGAACGAGTAGTTGTAACTAGTAGAGAATTGAACGTGGACTCAAGTTTAGTTTACAATTACATTCCATGGAAAAAGGCTGTTATCAAGGAACCTCCAATTATTGATCACATTATGCCGCTGCAAGAAGCAGTTGATATGATTGAAGAACAGTTAATTAAAATGGCCATGGATAAATATAAATCGGTTAAACTTGCAGCAAAAGTACTGGATATTAGTCAACCTACAATGAGTAGAAAATATAAAAAAATTCGTGAGAAAATTCAACACAACACTCTCTCTCCTTCAAATAAAAGAAACATACTGGAGCAACATCTAAATAAACAATTACGATCAATGGCTATTGTTACATCCTCTGTCATTCTTCCAGAAGAAATCTCTGAATTAGTGAATCATCCTGTTTCACAATCCAATCCAACTTTTAAAATGGTTGAGAAAAAATTAACGAAAATACGAGAACAAGAAGGGATCATTGAGTGGGTCTACATTTTTAAAGCTTTAGATAATAACAAAATGCTGACTATTGTAGCCGATGAAGATTTCGTGATTCCACCTGGAAATTTATATGAAGGTCCTCCTGAAATGATGGAAATGGCATATGAGGCTATGAATGGGAAAGCAGGAGTAACTCCTTTTTATGAAGATATTTATGGAGAATGGAAAACAAGCTTTGCTCCCTTAATGGACCATAACGGAAAAGTTTTGGCCATTATTGGGTTTGACCATAGGAGATCTTATATCGAAACAGAGTTAAAGAAAATAGAGAATATGTTAAAAAATTATTAGGAGAATATAAACATTTCAGTTAACAAAACATCTGGTAATCTGGTACCCATGTCAAGGACATATGAAAAAAAGAGTTAAGCAGCTAAAAGGTGATTCCTATATTGAATAGGGGTCATCTTTTTTAAATTCCATTGATAACGGTAATTGTTATAGTAAACCATATAATGATTTATTTTCGCTTTTAGTGCTTTGAATGTTTTACAGGATCGATAGTCTACCTCATTTTTTAAATGTCAAAGGACTCCTTTGGGGCATTATCCATTACAGGGTCAACTCCAAAATCGTATCCAATGCTTAAGTGTTTGCTAAAAGCTAGGAACGTCATATGAAAAGGAAACAAGATTTTTTTTGAGGAAGAGCAGGGTATTCATTAATCCACATTTGTTTTTCATTCGTCCACAAAATTTTGTTGAAATTCGAGTAATTATTAATTGACAGACTTTTCGAACAATGATATCTTTTATCTACTGAATGGTCAGTAGAAAGGTATTTTCTAGGTGCAGATGGTCTTCAGTTTCTAATTTGAAATTACCTCAACAGGACAGGCAGAGAAATTATTACTGACTGGACAAAGTATTCGTGCAGGTGAAGCATAAAAGCTTTTGATTAATGGAAGTAATGCCCAGGGGAAAATTAGAAGAACGCGCTATGAGCCTTGCATAAAAAATTGCAGAAAATGTTCCGCTGGCATTGCGTGCAATTAAAGATGCTCCAACCATTTGTGCCGATTTACCTATGAATCATGCGATTCGCTATACGTCAAAGGGGTGATTCGTTAAGAAAAAAGATGTTAGAAAATTTCTGATTTTCAAATATGATAAATCAGTTTGCTAGGGTGGAATAATGTTAGTTCAATGATAAACAAGCAAATAAAGAACTGGGCATTTTTGTAGTGGAATAAGATTTAATATCAAAAAATAACAAATTTTATTAGGAGGATCAAAATGAATTACCAGAATATTAAATATGAAAAGGAAAATCATATAGTTACTATTACAATTAACCGACCAGAAGTTCATAATTGTATAAACAACGAAACAAATTTAGAACTGCATCATGCTTTTAAAAAATTTAGAGATGATGACGATGCTTTTGTGGCCATTTACACTGGTGCTGGAGATAAAGCTTTTTCGGCAGGATGGGATTTAAATGATGCTGCCGCGTTAACTCGTCAACCTCAGCTAGATCAATTTCGGAAGGATGTAAGAAATTCAGAAGGATATTGTGGTTATACAAAAAAGTTCGATATCTTTAAACCTATTATAGTTGCAATAAATGGTTATGCTGTTGCAGCTGGATTAGAAAATATGTTGTTAGGTGACATTCGTATATGCTCAGATGATGCGAAATTTGGTGCATTGGAAAGGCGATGGAATATTGTGGCTGGTGACGGTTTATGTGTACGATTACCTTTAATGATTGGTTATGCAAGGGCCATGGAACTAATTATTACTGGGAGAGCAATTGATGCCCAGGAAGCTTTGAATATAGGTTTAGTAAATGAAGTAGTTCCAAAAAATGAAGTGATGCTGAGGGCAAAGGAACTTGCAAAGTCAATATGTGAATTACCTCAAGGGGCTATTCGAACGGATAAGGAAACAGTTATACGCTGTATTGGTCGAACTGTAGAAGAGCAGACTTATATTGAAACAGAAGGTATTATGACAATGTTCTTGCGAGAAGATAAGCATTATGAAGGGGCGGGATCTTTTGTTCAAAAACGTAAGCCAATCTGGGAAAATCACGGAATTTAAGTTTTTATATAAATAAAGATAATGAGAGTTCAATGAAGCTTATTTCAACCAAATATGAAAATAGAAAAATATTAATTTTTTTTAGCATTTGAAATTTATTCAAGATTAATGATACCCGCTATATTTCGCAACGATAGTGATAACTTTTTTTGTTCCAGGAAATTGAAATTATTTTTTTTTGGATTTATTATAGTCGAACAATGTTGGTCAGACCACACATTGTTCGACTATTAAAACTTGCAATATAACAATGGAAGGAGAATTGATTGGATGCTAATAGCAAAAGATTTTTATGATAGGATTGGATATCCTGAAGAATGGTTAACAGATGCAAAAAAGTATAATAAAAATGAATCCTATGTAATATATGATCCATCGTGGGATGAGCCTATTCCAGAAATCCCTCAGATATCCATATATAGCTTATTTAAAAGAAGTGTGGAGAAATATCCTGATCGAATAGCTATGGTATATTTAGATAATCAAATTACTTATAGGGAATTTGATTTATTAATTGATAAGTTTGCTTTTGTTTTAAGAGATCTAGGGATTAAAAAAGGAGATACTATCTGTCCAATGCTCCCTCCATCACTTCAACACTGGATAACTTTTTTGGCTATAGCAAAACTGGGGGCAATTTCAGCACCAATTAATGTTATGTTTAAGGAACAAGAAATTTCATTTCAAATTAAGGATTGTGGTGCTACTACAGTTGTAGTATTAGACGTGTTCTACCCTTATTTTCACAAACTAAGAGATGATCTTAATATAACGAACATTATTGTTACGAATATTAAAGATTTTGCTTCCCCTAATTTCAATGTATACGATAGTTTGAAGCCTTATTGGGATTTTCCAAAGAAGAAATTGGATAATACGTTGGAATTCTTTGAATTAATAAAGAGTGCTAATGTGATGGGCTTCGAGGAGGTTTGCGATCCAAAGCAGGATGTTGTAAAAATTATTTACACTTCTGGAACTACTGGTAATCCGAAAGGCGCTATGGAAACCCACCTAAATTTAGTCCACAATACTGTTACTCACGCTCATCTTATACCAAGTAAAAGGCCAATAAATTTCACTTTTTTACCTATGAACCACACTGGAGGATACTTAGTTTTTCAACTCCCTACTTTTTATCTTGGGGGGACTGTTATTCCAAGACCCATCTTTGATATTGAGGATGCATTTCATACAATCCAAACCTACAAGGTAAATACAGTTTTCGGACCACCTACTTTTTTTATTGGCTTGTTACAACATCCCAAACTTAAAGAATATGACTTGAGTAGTTTATCTTTTACAACTGCTGGTGCTGCTGAGGTTCCAGAGTCCTTAATGAAATTATGGAAGGACAGAATTGGCATTGACTTAGCGGTAGGGTGGGGTGGAACTGAAACAAATTGTATGGGTACTTGGAGTATCTTAAAGAATAAAAAAAATCCACTGTCTGTCGGTTTACCTTATATTGGAGAGGTAAAAGTTATTAGTCAACAAGGTTCTACATTACCTAGAGGTCAAGTCGGAGAAATTTTGTTTAGAGGTCTTCAAGTCTCCAAAGGATATTTTAATAATCCAGTAGAAACAAGTGTTTCCTTTCAAAATGATGGTTGGTTTAGGACAGGAGATGCGGGTTATATTGACAGAGAAGGTTTCCTACATTATGTAGATCGAATAAAGGATCTTATCATTGCTTCAGGATATAACATTGCACCAATAGAAGTTGAAAATATTATTAAACAGCATTCCTCGGTTAGGGAGGTAGCAGTTATCGGTGTTCCCCATGAATATAGAGGAGAGACTGTTAAAGCATATGTAGTTATATCGGATGAATTTAAAGGTCAAATTATTGAACAAGATATCATTGATTTTTGCCGAGAGAAAATGGCCCCGTATAAGATCCCGACATCTGTTGAACTTATACCGGAACTCCCTAAAAATATGATGGGTAAAACGTTAAGAAGAGTTTTGAGAGATAAAGCTAGAAAAAAAGAATAAGAATTATGAATTGAGAAATTGGAAGCGCTTTAAAGAGGGATTAGCAATATTTAAAATCATGGTTATGATGAGGTGATTATATGCGCTTAAAAGAAAAGATTGCTATTATTACCGGGGGCGGAAGTGGTATCGGCAGGGCAACGGCACTTCGATTTTCACGCGAAGGTGCTCAAGTGATGATTGCTGATATGAATGAAGAACAAGGTCTTAAAACAGTGGAAATGATAAAAGCAAATGGTGATCATGCTGAATTTTTATTTACTGATGTTTCTAAATCTGAGGACGTTGAACAACTAGTCAAAAAAACGGTGGATATTTTTGGTGGACTAGATATTATGGTTAATAATGCTGGTATTTCTCATCCGGAAAATAAAATTTCTAACATTCCAATTATAGATTGGAAAAAGGTGGTTGATGTGTGCTTAGGAGGGGTATTCCATGGAATAAAATATGCGATTCCGGAAATGGAAAAAAATAGCGGAGGTTCAATCGTTAATATAGCAAGCATTGCCGGTATTAAGGGACAGAAATTGCTTGCAGCTTATTCAGCAGCCAAAGGCGGTGTAATAGCCATGACGAAAAGTTCAGCTTTGGAATATGGAAAGCAGAATATACGCGTCAATGCCATTGCGCCAGGTGTTATAGAAACAACCATTATAAACGAATGGAAAAATACGGATAAATGGCCAGTTTTGTCAACTGCGAATGTGTTGGGCCGTATTGGTCAACCTGAGGAAGTGGCAAACGCCATCTTATTTTTAGCTTCTAACGAAGCTTCATTTGTTACAGGAACGACGCTGGTTGTTGATGGGGGTACGCTATTAGGTAAATAATAAGGGTTAACCAAACAGAATTGATCCTCCGGTCGAAAGCAGATGAGAAAATCAAATACTCTGGAAAGATTCCAGAGTATTTTTCTGTATTTCTTTTGATGCCTTCTTTGTGAGAAATCACCCCATAGATTGTTTATTATTGTATTAAAATACTATTAAATTGAAGTGGACCGTATTTTGGAAAAATGGATTATTTTAAGCATTAAGTATGTTATTATTTAGAAAAAAGAAAGCGAGCGGACTATGTCAAAACATGATAGCAAGGTTCAAAAAGCAACAGATCAAACAGATTCAACTAAAGAGCGTTTGTTGATAGTGGCTGAGGAATTATTTGCAAAAAAAGGACTCTCAGGGACTTCTGTTAGAGAAATTGGTAGTGCTGTTGGAGTTGCAAACTCAACTATTCTTTATTACTTTCCCTCCAAAGAAGCCTTATACAAAGAAGTGCTGAAGCGTATTGCTAAAAGTATTCAGACCATTACAGAAGACTTAACAGAAGATATCGGAAACGATGAAAAACAAGTAGAAATTTTGGTTGAACGATTAATAGACTGGACACATAGTAACCCTGAATATAACCAAATCATTGTTAGAGAGATAATGGAGAATTCGGAACGAATGAGCGGAGAGCGACATATGTATTTATCCGAAGTAATCGAAATGATGAAGAAACCGTTAGAACGTTTAAATGAAAAAAATAAAATGCAGTCCATCGACCCAACTTTATTTTTATTCCAGATTATTGGCTCGGTATCTTATATGTTGATTGCCCTTCCAACCATTAGACAGTTCACAGGAAAGCAAGATTTTGAATCTATTAAAGATAAACATAAACAGACGCTCATCGAAGTAGTTCGTAAGTCCATGAAATAATCACCTGACAGTCAGGTGATTATTTTTTAATTTTTCAAAAAATTCATTGACAACCTTTTTATGAAGATGTTACGATTTATCTACTGAACGTTCAGTCTACGAATAATTGAAGATCAAATTGGAGGTCTGTAAAATGTTTGAAACAATTAAGTATGAAAAGGTCGGGAAGATTGCAACGATTACACTCAATCGGCCGGAGAAATTCAACACGATTCGTCCACCGATGCCGGAGGAGATTGAGCAAGCCATTATCCAGGCAAATCACGATGAAAGTATCCGTGTCATCATTCTTCAAGGGGCGGGCAAGTCGTTTTGTGCTGGTTTTGACTTCTCGGAAAATTTAGATCACTTCAACGATTGGGGGTTAAAGAGTGCCCAAGAGGAGTGGGATCCTGGAAAGGACTTTATGGTGGCCACAAATCCGTTCTACGGCATTATCCCCAAATTTATGTCGATTTGGAAGAGCAGTAAGCCCGTCATTGCAAAAATTCATGGCTGGTGTGTTGGCGGGGGATCTGAGATGGCTCTTCTAGCTGATGTTGTCATTGCGTCAGATGATGCCCGATTTGGAACACCATATGCACGTGTATGGGGATGTCATTTAACGGGTATGTGGATTTATCGGCTTGGTTTAACAAAAGCAAAAATGTTCGCGCTTACAGGAGATTCGGTAAGCGGGAAAGAAGCAGTTGATATCGGTCTAATTAATTATTCCTATCCAGCAGAAGAACTGGATGAAAAAGTGATGTATTGGGCAAATAGAATGGCCAGTATCCCTACTTCTCAGTTAGCGTCTATGAAGTTAATCGTAAACCAGGTATTTGAACAAATGGGTCTGCAAAACACGCAATATCTTGGCCCAATACTTGATGGGATCATGCGAAATACACCTGAGGGAAAGGAATTTGTAAATGTAGCAAACACCCTAGGTGTGCAAGCAGCTGTTAAAATGAGAGATGAGCCTTTTCAAGATTATAGCCAGGGGAACAAGGAATTAAAACCTAATATGAATTAATATAAGGGAGAGTTTTGATGAATAACTTGCAGGAAAATCTATTGCGCCGTACGACATTAGGAGATTTATTGACTCGTTCTGCCTTACGATTTGGTACACGAACTGCTTTAGTTTATCAAGGAACACTTGTCTCATATCAAGAGTTAAACTCTAAAAGCTGTCAAGCTGCCCATGCCTTTTTACAACTAGGAATTGAACGTGGTGACCGTGTTGCGTTTATGACCCATAATTGCCTGGAATATTTATATTGCCGCTTCGGCTTAGCAAAAATCGGCGCAATTCCTGTCCCCATTAACTTTAGTTTAAAAGAAAAAGAGATCAACTATATTATAAATAACTCAAAGCCTAAGCTTTTCTTCCTAGAAGATTCCCTTGTCCAAGAAGTGATGCCCATCCAAGATGAGCTCCCCAGCATAAAAGAATACGGAATGTTTTCTTTCAATAATCAACACATAGTCCCAGAGGGATGGATAGATGTTCGCCGTTTTTTTTCAGGCAGCTATTCAGATTCAGAAATAGAGGTATACGTAGAATCAGATGACACTGCCACTCTTATCTATACTACTGGAACAGAAGGAAACCCCAAGGGTGTTATGACCTCACATTTAAACTACTACATGAGTATTTTTCACTTTGTATGTGACGTTACTATGAATCGTGAGGATGTCGTGTTAATTGATCTGCCATTATTTCATGTGGCTGGTACCACAATCCTAATGGGAGCCCTTGCTACTGGTGCGAAGGCTTATATTGAATATGCACCAGACCCAATCAACATTTTGAAAAAAACCCAGGATGAAAAGGTGACCATGTGGACGTATCCACCGACGCTCTACTATGCATTGCCAACAATGCCTAACTTTAATACTTATAATCTATCTTCCTTACAAAAGTGTATTATTTTTGGTTCTGTAATGCCGAAACCTGTACTTGAAAAGTGGAAAAAAATTAAACCTGACATCCATTGGAGAAATTACTGGGGTCAAACAGAGAGTACTCCGGTAGGAACGACATCTATGCCAGAGGATTTCGGAGAGAACACAAGTTCAATTGGAGTTCCCGATACAGGCGTAACTGTAAAAATTTTAAACGAACATGGTGAAGAAGTAAAAAATGGCGAGGTAGGGGAGCTAGTCATCCGCGGGGCTGCCGTCATGAAAGGATATTGGGAGAATGCAGAATTAACGAAACACACCCTTCGAGGTGGTTGGCTGCATACAGGTGATCTAGGATACCGTAATGAAAAAGGACAGTTTTTTTTCGTAGATCGAATAAAGGACATGATTAAAACAGGTGGAGAAAATGTTTCCTCCTTAGAGGTGGAATCAGTTTTACAAAGTCATCCAAAGATTGCCATTGCAGCTGTTTTGGGTATGCCACATCCGCATTGGATGGAAGCTGTTACTGCACATGTTGTATTAGTCAACGATCAGACGGCTACGAAAGAGGAAATCATTGCATATTGTAAGGAGTATCTAGCAGGATTTAAAGTTCCAAAAGAGGTGACCTTTTGGGATCAGCTCCCTACGTCCCCTAGCGGGAAAATTCTAAAAACAGTCATCAGAGATCAACTGAACAGTAAACAGATGAATTAGAGGTGGAAAAGTGTTAGCGTATCCATTCTCTCGAGTAAGGTTGTGTTTATAGAGAGAGGTGATTTCTTATCGAACTAAATTATATGAAACTTGATTTCATAGATAAAATAGCCATCATCCGTATGGATCGACTGGCGCATCTTAACACTATAAATGACAAATATATTGAAGAACTTGAACATGTTATTTCTTTCATATCAAAAAAATCGCAAATACATGCTGCTGTGATCACAGGGACTGGTAATACCTTCGCAGCTGGAGCTGATTTAAAGTACTTTCAAAACAGCTCATCTCAAGAAAATATCAACTTAAACCGAAAGTTAATTGCGACATTTAATAGAATCGAACAAAGCTCGATTCCGTACATTGCTTCTATCAACGGAATTGCATTTGGAGGAGGGCTTGAACTAGCTCTTGCCTGCTCTATTAGAATTGCATCTGACAGAGCGGTCGTAGGTTTGCCAGAAGTGAAACTCGGTATTCTTCCTGGAGCGGGTGGGACACAGCGATTGCCCAGACTCATTTCAAAAGGAAAGGCGCTTTATTATCTTCTGACTGGCGACTCTATTTCAGCCAGTGAAGCGGAAAGCATTGGCCTTTTTGATCGAGTGGTACATCATGATGAATTGGAAAGGAAAACGTTCGAGCTTGCTCAAAAGATAAGTGAGAATGCCCCGCTTGCCGTCAAAGCAATCTGTCAGTCCGTTGAGGTAGGTTTACAAATGCCACTCGAAAAAGCCATTCAATATACGGAAGAACAACTACTTTCACTTGCTAATTCTTCAGATTGCAGAGAAGGAATCGATGCATTTTTAAATAAAAGAAAACCACATTTTACAGGAATCTAGAATGGGGGAACAAAATGAATTTTGATTTTTCGAAAGAACAAGTCATGCAAAGAAAATTGATTAGAGATTTTGCCAAAGAAGTGGTAGCTCCTCTTGCTTATGAAATTGATAAGGAAGAGCGCTTCCCATATGAAAGCTGGAAAAAGGCAGCAGAGCTAGGACTCCTTGGAATTACAGCTCCGGAAAAATATGGCGGGACGGAGCTCGGTGTAACAGAATTGTGTATTCTTTCAGAGGAATTGTCTGCTGTTTGTATGTCCACTGCAGCAACAATTACACATCAAGCAATTATGGTCATTGATAATTTAGTCAGAAATGGGAGTGAAGAACAGAAGGCTTACTTTCTGCCTAAGTTGTGCTCTGGAGAAATGATCGGTGCTTATTCAATGACTGAGCCAAATGCAGGGTCTGATGTGCTGGGGATGCAAATGCGAGCCGAGAAACGAGGGAACGGATATGTTTTGAACGGCACGAAAACTTTTATTACCAATGGCCCCGTGGCAGACTTGGCTTTTGTCTTTGCGAAAACAGAACCTCAACAAGGGGCAAAAGGGATTAGTGCTTTTTTAGTTGAGGATGGAACTCCTGGATTTATAAAAGGGAAAAAGTTTGAAAAGATGGGCTGGCGCGGTTCCCCAACTGGTGAGCTGATATTTGAAGATTGTTATGTACCCGAAAAAAATCTAGTTGGAAAAGAAAACGAAGGTCTAAAGATTTTAATGAGTGGGTTAAATAGTGAACGAATTGCGATGGGGATCTCGGGAATAGGGCTTGCGAGAGGGGCTCTTGACGCATCGATTCAATACTCCAAAGAAAGGGAACAGTTTGGCAGGCCGATTTCACAATTTCAGTTAATACAGGCGAAACTGGCAGATATGTATGTAGAGGTAGAGGCTGGAAGTTTACTTGCCTATAAGGGAGCTACTCTTTGTGATCAGGGCAGAATCCATGAAGTAAATAGCCTGGCAGCTGCTGCCAAGCTGTTCGGATCGGAAGTTGCTATGCGAGCAACGATTGAGGCTGTCCAAATCTTTGGAGGATATGGGTATATAAAGGATTTTCCGGTCGAGCGCTATATGAGAGATGCAAAATTAATGCAAATTGGAGGAGGGACGTCAGAAATTCAACGCCATATAATTGCAAAAGCTCTTATCTCTTAGAGCAGGGGGAATGAGGATGTCTTTAACAAAGGAAAAACGCATTTGGATGTATGAACTATTATATATCTCAAGGAAATTTGAAGATTTGTTAGGAAACCTGTTTGCCAATGGAAAAGTAGCAGGGTGGGTACATTTGGGAAAAGGGCAGGAGGCGACTGGAGTAGCACTAACTGCCTGTTTAAACGAAAAAGATTACCTTGTTCCTTATCCACGATCCCGTTCTTCTCTATTAGGAAAGGGTCTGCATCCTGATGTGCTGTTAGCAGAGATTTTAGGAAAAAAGACAGGCTGCTGTGGTGGTATGGGTGGTGAAGCCCATATTATGGATATCGAATCTAAAATCTATGGTACAGGTGGAATTATTGGGAGTAATATTCCTATCGCAGTTGGGTTAGGATATGCCAGTTTGCTCAATCAACAATCTCAGGTAGTGGTATGTGCCTTTGGAGATGGTGCAACGAACCGAGGTGCCTTTCACGAAGCCGTAAATATGGCCGCGGTCTGGAACTTACCAGTTGTATTTGTATGTGAAAATAATCTATACGCCGAATTTATGCCTCAACAATCACAAATGAAAATTAAAGATATTGCTGATCGAGCGTCCTCCTATGGAATAGAAGGTATGGTCGTGGATGGTTATAACATGGAGGAATGCTACGAAACATTCGAGAAAGCTATTAATAAGGCAAGGGAAGGGAATGGCCCCACTTTAATTGAGGTCAAAACTTACCGTTTTTCCGGGCATTTTGAAGGTGACTCAATGTCATATAGAGACAAGGAAGAAACAGCAGCATGGATCAAACGAGATCCATTTGTTACCTACAAGAAATTTTTGCTAGAAGAACAAATAATTTCTGAACAAGAAATGGCTGCACTGGAAGAAAGAGTGGACAAGGAACTGAGCAATGCAGAAAAGTTCGCTTTATCCTCTCCTTTTGTAACAGAAGAAGATGTGAATCGGGTGATTTATGGCTGATGGAGGTAACGGTATGGGGAAATTAAATTTCCGATGGGCGATTAACCAAGCTCTAGATGAGGAAATGACAAGAGATGCTAAAGTTGTTTTACTTGGAGAAGATATCGGTCGTGCTGGGGGTACATTCGGATTAACACGTGGACTTTATGAAAAATATGGGGAATGGCGTGTTAAGGATAGTCCACTTAGTGAGGAGGGCCTCATGGGGACGGCAGTGGGTCTAGCTATTGCTGGATACCGCCCTGTGATAGAAATTATGTTTATGGACTTTATCACGATTGCAATGGAGCAGCTAGTTAATCAAGCAGCTAAAACAAATTTCGTTTCAGGAGGAAAAATTACTATTCCACTTGTCGTTCGTACCCTTGGAGGGGGTGGGTTTCGGGGTGGAAGCCATCACTCACAGTCTCTTGAGGCGTGGTTCACCCATGTTCCAGGGCTGAAAGTTGTTTATCCTTCCAATCCAGAAGATGCAAAAGGGCTTTTGAAGTCAGCCATTCGAGATGATCATCCAGTTTTATTTATTGAACATAAATCCCTTCTCAGCTTAAAAGGAGAGGCTCCAGATGAGGAATATACAATACCGATTGGAAAGGCCAAGATTGTTTGTAAGGGAGAGCATTTAACCATTCTTTCATATGGAAAAATGGTTCATGTGTGCTTAGAAGGAGCAAATGAGCTCGAAAAGAAGGGAATCAAAGCAGAAGTCATTGATTTACGTACGCTACTCCCCTTAGATGTTGAAACAATTATACAGTCGGTTAAGAAAACGAATCATGTCCTCATTGTTCACGAAGCAGCGAAAAATAGCGGCTTCGGGGCAGAGATTTCAGCATTGATAAGCGAACAAGCCATTTATGATCTGGATGCGCCAGTGAAAAGGCTTGCTGGGCTGTTTTCTACTATTCCAGTTGGCAATGCAGAAGATTTTCTTTATCCTACTGTTTTGCAAATCATTCAAACCGCTGAAGAATTAGTGTTATAGGAGGCTTTATACATGAGTAGGGATATTACCATCCCAAAACTGGGAGCTGAAATGACAAGTGCCGTTATAACACAATGGGAAAAAAACAATGGAGACTTTGTTGAGGCTGGGGAAGTCGTTCTGACGATAGAAACGGATAAATTACAATATGACATCGAAGCACCAGAAGCAGGGACACTTCAAATTGAAGGAGAAGAGGGAACCGAGTACCCTATCGGTATGAAAGTTGCTTCCCTACTTACAGTGAATGATAACAATGAATCTAATAATATCGTTACATTAACTCCATCACCTAATGCCCAACTTACCTCCAAACAACCAATCAAAGCTTCACCGCTTGCAAAGAAAATAGCATTGCAACATGGTATAGATCTACAACTCGTTGAAAAGGGTTCTGGCCCAGGAGGGGTAATTCGAAAGCGTGATCTCCTCCCACTAATAAAGCAAAATGAAATAGATTTACAAACAGTTGAGTGTGAAATAACAGCTTCTGAGGTTCTCCCGGAAATTAACCAAAACAAAGCTGAGGAAGAAGCTGCTTTACAAAAAGAGGTATACAAAAAATCACCGGTCAAGATTCTGCCCTTTGCAGGGATGCGGAAGAATATTGCAAACCGGATGCACATGAGCTTGCAGCTAACTGCTCAAATGACTGATTTAAATGAAATAGAAGTTTGTAAACTAGTAACCTATCGAAATGAATTGAATAGTCAGCAGGATCAGACTGGCTTTACTTTTAGCTTTACAGATTTAATTATTAAAGCCATTTCTATTCTTTTGAAAAAGTATCCAATTTTTAATGCAAGTATAGAAAATGATGAAATTAAGATTTGGAAGGAGATTAACATTGGAGTGGCAGTCGCTTTAAAAGATGGCTTAATTGTTCCCGTTATTCATCATGCCGACCAGCTTTCGTTATCGTCTATTCATATAAAATTGGAAGAATTGGTTCGAAAAGCAAGGACTAAGACTTTACGAAAGGCTGATATATCAGGGGGAACTTTTACGATTACCAATTTTGGGTCAGTAGGTGGATTTCTCGGTACTCCAATCCTACACTCACCAGAGGTGGCCATACTTGGAATCGGTGAAATAAAAAAGAAGCCTGTTGTCCGAGAAGATGAAATAATGATTGGTCATGTTATGGGTTATAGCATGACAGTTGATCATAGAATCATTGATGGGGCAACGGCAGCCGCTTTTCAAAAGGAGTTTCGATACTTAATGGAGCATCCCTATTTACTAACGGTGATGTAAGTTCCAAGTATTTAAGTCATGATGGGGTGGATTAGGTGAAGGAAAATTGGGACGTAATTGTAATTGGTGGTGGACCAGCAGGCTATTCAGCTGCTTTACGGGCAGGACAGCTAAATTTAAAAACGATTTTAATTGAAAAATCCGATTTAGGAGGAACATGCTTAAATCAGGGCTGCATCCCAACAAAAGCGTTGGTTCAATTTGCTCAAAGAGTGGCAGAAATAAAAGAGGCACGGCATCATGGGATAGATTTGGAGTTCAAAGGGATTAACTTAAATCAATTCCATGAAAATAAAAACAATCTAATTGGAAAGCTCCGCTCCGGCGTCAAATCAATCTTACAAGCAGCAAATATCAAACTATGTTTTGGAGAGGCATCGTTCCTTACATCGGATACAATCGTAGTAACAGACTCCAATGGAAAAAAAGAAATAATCAAAGGAAAAAACATTATTATTGCTACGGGTTCACAGCCAATCGCCCTCCCACATATGCCTTTTGATGGCAAATCAATTATGTCAAGTAATGATGTTTTACAGCTTGAGCACGTTCCGAAACGGCTTGCAATAATTGGCGGTGGAGTGATTGGCTTGGAGTTTGCCAGTATCTTTGCCTCACTTGGTTCGTCCGTTCACGTCATTGAGAAGCAGGATTCAATTTTAGCAAATGAAGATGAAGAGATGTCGAGACAGTTACAATCTTATCTTAAAGAAAGAGGCATTTCTTTTAAAATGAAACATTTAGTATCCTCTTGTGAAATTTTGGAGCAGGAAAACATACTACACCTAGAAAAAGATGGAGAAAAGTCCTTGTTAATTGCTGATGTTGTTATTGTAGCAATAGGAAGAACAGGGAATATCAAAAACTTAGAGCTCGAAAAAGCAGGAGTTCAGGTGAAGCAAGGGTTGATTTCGACAGATGGAAACTACAGGACAAATGTTACATCTATATATGCGATTGGTGATGTAACTCCTGGCTGGCAGTTAGCTCATACCGCCTATGAGGAAGGTTTTTTTGTTGCTGAGTATATAGCCGGCATGACTTCTGCTCCTGTATCGACGGTGGTCCCCCGAACTATCTTTACCTCCCCAGAATTTTGTGCTGCCGGGCTTACGGAGAGTGAAGCAAGGAGAGTTTATGAACAGATTGATGCTTATACATTTCCACTTTCAATTAACCCGAAAGCCATGATTTCTGGACACAATCAAGGGTTAATTAAATTACTGGTTAATCGATTGTACGGAGAAATCGTCGGCATCACAATGATTGGACATGGGGTAAATGAACTAATCTCTGAAGTTTCTCTTGCCATAGAATTAGAAGCAACAATTCATGAACTGTCCCATGTGATACACCCACATCCATCCTTGTCTGAAGGTTTAAAGGAAGTTTTTTTACAGGCAGCAGGGAAGCCATTTCATAGTAAGAAATCCAAGAAAAAGGAGATAATAATCTGATGATCAACCTATTTGATCTGACTGGTAGGACCGCCATCATTACAGGTGGAGGGCGTGGAATTGGATATACGATAACGAAATCATTGGCTCAGGCAGGGGCCAATATTGTTGTGGCAAGTAGATCACTGGACACATGTCAAAAAGCATTAAAGGAATTACAGATCAATGAGGAGAGAGGTCTGGCAGTCTCGCTTGATGTGACACAGGATGAATCTGTAAAACAAATGGTTCAGTCTGTGTTAGAAAAGTTTGGTTCGGTCGATATACTCGTAAACAATTCTGGGATTAGTCCGTTTATGGCCCCATTAGATGAAACAAAGCTCTCAGGTTTTGATAAGATTATGGACACCAATGTAAAGGGTGCCCTTCGCTGTATTAGGGAAGTGAGTCAGCATATGAAATCGCAAAAATCAGGAAAAATCATTAATATTTCTTCTTCTGCCGCAAATACTCCTGTAAGAGGTCTTGGGGCTTATTCCATTAGTAAGGCCGCACTTCTTTCTCTTACTAAAACCTTAGCAGCTGAATGGGGAAGACATAATATTCAGGTGAATGCGATTGCACCAGGTTTTATGGACGTCGGTGTGGCTGAGTTTGTGAATGGAAATGAGTCGGTTATGAAAAGAGTTGTTGATAATACACCGTTAGGACGCACCGGAAAGGTTGAGGAACTTGAAGGGGCAGTCCTATTTTTAGCTTCTGATGCATCAAGCTATGTAACCGGGCAGACTATGTTTATAGACGGTGGTGCAGCCAATTGTTAAACAATAAAAGAGTCGCAGTTGTTACGGGTGCTTCTGGTGGGATCGGAAAAGCAATCGTTAATAGACTTATAGAGGATGGTCATTTCGTAATTGGACTTGACCAATCAGAAACTATTATTCAATTTATGGAGGAATGCGGAGGGGCTTATGAAATTGTTGATATTTCAAATCCTAAAGCAGTAGAGGCTTGTTTTTATAGCATTATCTCAAATAATAAAAGAATTGAAATTCTTGTTAATAATGCAAGCATTGTCAATAACATCTCCGCTACCGCGAAAATGGAAGTAGAAAAATGGCAGAGGGAAATCAACGTTAATTTAAATGGTACATTTTATTGCACTAAATTGGCTTTAATTGAAATGATGAAGCAACGGTGGGGACGGATCATTAATATGTCTTCAACGGCGGCGTTAGGAGGTTTAGATCGACAGCCGGCTTATTCGGCAAGTAAAGCAGGTATCATTGGTTTGACAAAAAATGTAGCACTTGAGTATGGAGAATTTGGTATTACAAGTAACGCAATCTTACCTGGATTAATAAATACTGAAAACGTAAAAAAGATGCCAGAACAGATTAAGGACGGAGTCATTCAGTTAACTCCAGCCAAACGATTAGGTTTACCAGAGGAAATCGCCAGCCTTGTTTCCTTTTTGGCATCAGATAAAGCCTCATTTATAAACGGTGCACAAATACCTGTGGATGGGGGGGCTCATTTAAACCCTGTTACACTTGCTCGAATGAAGTAAGGAGGGATAAGAATGAAAAATGAAGTGTGGTTTACGGATCAGGAAAGGCATGAAATGACTGTTCCAACTCTTAACAAAGTTGCTGCCATGCTAGAGAAAGCTGATTATGAGTTAGCAGCTAAACTTTGTAAAGGGTTAAAGGCTGAATGGGGATTCTTAAGAATTTTAATGATTGATTCCATAGTAGAGCTTTTAGACTATATTGAGGAAAAAAAGGGTAAGGAATATAAAGATAAGGCGGGGAAAAAAGTTTTTGATAAACTGTGGAAAACACCTGCAAAAGGGACTATGGACTCTGAAAGGAAACTAGTAGAAAAAGGGATTATTGAAGAATGGGCCAAGATCGGAGTGAACGTAAAATCTCGATTTATTGTTTCTTGGCTTTCTAAGGAATACCTAAACCAAATGACATACCCTAAAGAAGAGCAAAAGCTTTTTGAGTATGTTAGTGAAAGAGATAAAAAAAGAGCAATCGAATCAATAAAAATGGCTAAGCATGAATGGGGAATCTATCATGACCTTCTTGTTGAATCTATTGCTTTGTTACTGACTTTTATCTCAGAAGAATGTGGGGAACAGGACGTGGGATACGCATTAGCAGAAATGACTTCAAAGGTATGGAAGGAACCATTCTTACAGATTCAAAAACGCGATCAAAAAACAATTGCCACTGCCTTAGCTGCAACGTGGCGAGCTCATAGTACGTATGGGGCAGGACCAGACCCAGGCTCATTTGAGATTTATGAAGATGAGGATAAATTAACATTTAAGCTAGGCCCATGTGGAAGCGGACAACGATTATGGCGCATGGAACACGAAAACTATGGTAAAACAAAAGGTGCCTACTCTTGGTCTTTTAATAGAAAAGACTTCCCTTACTATTGTGCTCACTGTACCTATATGAATGAATTAATGCCCATTAATTGGAGCGGCAATCCTGTCTATCCTTTAGACCCCCCTTCGACACCTGAAAAGTACTGTACCTGGTATTTTTATAAAGATCCTGAAGGAGCAGACAAACGATTTTATGAAAGATACGGGATTGAAAAAGATAAAGTTAGCAGAGGGAAAGACCATGTTTAATAAAATAAACGCGGCCCTTTTGAACGGTCCTGGTGATCTTAAAATTCAATCTATTAATATGCCAGTAATAGGTCCTGAAGATGTCCTGCTAAAAATTCTTGCAGTCGGTATTTGTGGTTCTGATATACATACCTATAAAACCGGGATTAATGCATATCCCGAACAGATTATGGGTCATGAATTTGTCGGAGAAGCGGTTGAATTAGGTGCTAAAGTGAAGGGAATTGAAATAGGTGATCGTCTGACAGGATTTACTGTTTCGTATTGTGGTAAATGTGAGTTTTGTCGTAAAAGAGACTATCGCATGTGCCCTAGACTTTTTGATGGATATTCAGGGTATGGCAAGAATGGGGCAATGGCTGAATATATGCGCTTGGAAAATGCTATTCTTGGCGAAAATGTATTTCGAATACCCGATTGCTTGTCGAATCTCCAGGCCACTATGGCGGAGCCCTTAGGGACCGCAGTCTACACACTATTTCGCACAAAACCCAAGCCTAATGATAAGGTTGTTGTCATTGGAGCAGGTACTATAGGTCAATTTTTAATTCAGTTATTTAAAACGGTTGAAAACGTAAAGGTTATCGCGGTAGAGATTGAAGAAGAACGTCTAAGACTTGCTAAAATATCAGGGGCTGACGTAGTGATTAATCCTAAGAAAGTAGTCGATCTCTTAGCTGCTATTCAAGAGGAAACGGGAATAGGTGAATATCACTTTGGCAAGGGAGGCAACGCTGATATCGTCATTGATGCTGCTGGTACTCCACACACCCTGCATCAGGCCTTACAATTTGTAAAGAGTAAAGGGACAGTAGGAGTAGTAGCAATTCCAGAAAAATCATCCCAAATAGATTCGAGTTTACTAGTATATAAAGATATACGACTTATAGGAATATTAGGTTCTGTCCTTCCAAAAGGAATTGAATATTTAGAAAAGAAATTAATAAGAACGGATTACTTGATTTCGCATACGTTCCCACTGGATCAGGCACAACAAGCTTTTCAAACCGCAATTCACGACCCAAAAGCAATGAAAGTCCTATTAATACCATAGATATAAAAGTGAATGCAGATGATACTTACCGTTCAAAAAAAAAGACCTCTTTCGGAGGACACTGCAAAAAGGCTAAAAAACGCATTTTGATTTAATAAAAGTAGCCGCCAATTAATGAAAAACATCAATTGGCGGCTACTTTTTGTATTTAGTGAATTTTAGGTCCCCACTATCACACTGAAAGGGACATTTTAAGCTTTATCATTCTCTTAACGTTTACTACAAACGCAGTTAGAAAAGCCTGTATTCGCATACCAAATTGACCACGGGTTTTTGCCCTGGTCATTCTATGTGCATTCTTTAATTCAGCATTTTTATGTTTAATTTTGGAATGAATGCCTTTTTTTGGAGATAATCATCAGGTTCCAAATATGCCATCTGATGAATATGTTCCTCTGATTTAATACTAATGGAATACGGTTTTTCCTTTGTATTGTTATAACAACCTTCCTTGAAAGGACACTGTTTAAATTTGTTGTTCTTTTGTTTTGTTAACCAAAGTTTGTAGCTGTTTTCCATCGTCTTCATTTCCAGGAGTAACATGAATGGCAGTAATGATTTCTTCTTCAGTTAGTTAGAAAGAACAAAGTCATATTAAAATGCTCAAAAAACCTATAGAATCAAGTTTTTTTATAACAAGTGATATTAACAGCCAACATTAATTTTATCAGTTGAATCACTCTGTTTTAAGGCATGAACATATTTTCTATACGTTTGGGGGGTCATGTTCATTTTTGCACAAAATACCCTGTTAAAATATGAAGGGTCTGAGAAACCGCATTCATATGAAATCCGGTAAGCTTGATAATTGGTTATTTCCAACAATCTGCAGGCATATTCCATTCTCAGTTGATTGATATAATCAGTAAAAGCGACACCCTTCTCCTTTTTAAAAACATGGCTAAAGTATTTGGGATTCACAAACACCTTGGATGCAACCATTTCCAAAGTCAATTTTTCTCTGAAATGCTCTTTAATATATTTTATGGATTCTTCGATAAAGTAAAGTCGATCTTCCGTTGTTTCAACGCTCAATTCCATAGGCTTTTCCTCAACCAGTACTGTACCGTTTGATGACGCTTTCAACATTTTGTTTAATATTTCTTTGAACACAATAGGTTTAACGGGCTTTAAAAGATATTCGAAAACTTTAAGACTAATCGCTTTTTGTGCATATGAAAACTCTGAGTAGGCTGACAAAATCGTAATACATGAGTTAGGCAAAAATTTTCTGATTTCCTGAATGGCAGTCAGTCCATCTATTTCGGTAATCATCAAATCCATTAAAATGATATTGGGCCGATACTGTTTTGCAAGTTGAATAGCCTGAACTCCGCTCTCACAAGTTAACAGCTTATCGTCCGGATGAAGCTCATCTCGTACAAGTAATGTAAGGAACTCAAGTTCAAGTATTTCATCTTCGACAATCAAGACAACGTTCATCGCTAGCACCTTCCTATCGGTTGAGTGGGAATTTTAATGGTAACCGTACTACCGCTGTAGTCAGATTTTACGATTTCCAATCCGTAACATTCCCCATAATATCTTTTTAAACGTTGGTTGGTACTCCGAAACCCTAGACCCGTATTATTTTCAGATTTTTGTATCTTAGCTAATACATCTTTTGGAAAACCATTCCCATTATCTGCAATCGAAATAATGATTACCTTATTAGCTTCTTCCGCGTAAATATTAATTTTTCCTCCGTCACGCTTTGGAGTAATGGCGTGAATAAGTGCATTTTCAACAATAGGTTGAATCACCATGTTAGGGATTCTATAGGACTTAATTTTTTCCGGGACATCAATGTTATATTCCAAACGGTTTTTAAATCGTGCCTTTTGTATGTATAGATATTTCTCAATGTTGTCTATTTCAGAAGCAATGGTATGCAGCTTATCTGCCTGCTTAAGATTGTATCGCAACAAATCGGACAGGCAGTAGATCAGTTCCTCGGTTGAGTGGGAATGCTCAAAATATGCAATACGGGCAATGCAATTCAAGGTATTGAACAAGAAATGTGGATTGATGACCAGCGACATGTTCTTCGCTTCTAAATCGATAATCTTTTTCTCAAGCATTTCCTTTTCAATCGACAACCTTGCAACATCGGAATTAGCATGACTAACACTTTCGGACAAGTCAATCGAAATATTCTTTGCAATGTGGCTGCATAATTGTTCATGTATTTTAATTTTATTAGGTTCGACAGTTTTCAGTGAGGAGATAGATTTAGCAATAAACTCTAATTCTGTGTTTTTCTCATTTTTAAGTGACTGAATATTAATCATAAATTTTTGATATTCGGTATCCTGTGAATATACCTGCATACCGGCTATATATCCTAGAGTCTCATCCTGTACCATAATAGGCAAAAGGATGTTTTCGAGACCATATCTGCAGACAAAGCTGCCCTCATCGCCTGTTTTAAACCGAAAATTGTAGTCGGGGCATACCTGGTCTCCCCGTTCTCGGCATATATGGGTGCAAAAATCGGGTGATGGGATTAACTCAATTAAAATCTGCCCATTAGTATCTACCAAAAACAAGGAAATATCTGATAAGGATAAAATTCCGCTATAGCGGGCATAAATATTAGAGGCTATTAATTTTTTAAGAGAATTATCGGTTGTCTTCATTCTAGTACACCTCGCTGCCAACAGTTGATAATGAGAATAAGAGTAAATAATGGTTAGTAAGAACCATCCTTTCATAATTATAGCAAAAGAAAAATAGCATATTTTAAGCTTATTGTGAAGATTCCATCTCATTTTTGAGTTTAGCCATTGCTAATTTAGAGCAAAAATAAACCTCCCTATTGAAAAAACAATTGGGAGGTTATGAGTTAACTTACTGTTTATAAATACACAATCAATAACACTTTTGATAAATTCGTATCAAATCTTCCTTTGAAGGCTGCTTTGGGTTGGTTGGGGTACACCGATCTTGTACAGCTGTTTCACTCATTTGCTCTAGTGCTTTTTCAAACTCGATTTGATCCACACCAAGGGTCTTTATATTCTCTTCGACTCCTAGTGCTTTTATCAGTTTCTTAATAGCCGACATGAAATTAACGGTTCCTTCACGACGTGTCCTAGCTGGAAGTTCCAGCACCTTTGCCAGTTTTGCGTATCTCTCGGCAGCATAACCGTTGGCACTTCCACTTAGCTCAGCATTATATTCAATAACCGTATTAAGCAAAAGCGCATTCGAGCGACCGTGTGAAATGTGGAATGTCCCCCCTAAAGCATGTGCAAGGCTATGATTGATGCCAAGACCCGCATTTGTAAAGGCCATTCCTGCTAAGCAGGAAGCATTTAGGACTCGATCCCTTGCTTGGTCATTCTTTGTGTCCTTGTAAAGCAACTCAAGGTTTTCAAATATAAGTTTAATTGCTTTTTCTGCTAGAGCATCGGTAAAGTCGGATGCTTTTGTTGAAACATATGCCTCTATGGCATGAACCAAAACATCTATCCCTGTATCTGCTGCCACACGTTGAGGAACATGTTGAATACAGGTAGAGTCAAGTATCGCAATGTCTGGTGAAATCAATTCATCAATAATGACTACTTTTTCACCTTTGGAGGTAATCACAGAAAAGTCGGTTACCTCTGAACCTGTTCCACTGGTGGAGGGGATTGCAATAAAGAGTGGTTTTTTTATTTCTAATCCTTCTATGCTTCCAAACTTCCACATGAAATAAAGGATGCCTTTAGCCGTGTCAATGGCAGAGCCTCCGCCAATCGCAACGAGAACATCTGCACCACTATTTCTGTAAAGCTTCAGCCCATCTGCAATTAAACCTACATCCGGATCAGGGCGCACCCCTGTAAAAACAGTTGAACTAATTCCCGCTTCATTTAGATGGTCAACCACCTCTTGAAGATATCCTAGAGATTCCATAATAGAGTCCGACACAATAAATGCTCTATTTCCGCTAATCTTCTTTAAAGACTTTAGGGAATGATTGTTAAAATAGACCTTGGTATTAAGTAAAAATGTATCCTCTATGATAGTTCCCTCCCATTCTACTTACTTTTTTTTTAGATTTATTGCATTAAAACTGTTGGTTAACTTTACTAAGATGATTAATAATGCCCATATGATAGCATACAAAATGATTATTATCTTGAAGATTCGCCATAAGGATATAGCATTATCTATCCGATTGAAATTAGACATTGCACATAATCTTTTTTCTTGAACAATCGTTATATTGACGGGTAACAAGGGCTGTAAAGACATGGAAACATTGCATTGATTCTGGTAAACATTATTGCTATAATTTGAATGTTTAAATCAGCTTTGTGAAGGTTTAATTAAACTGTTTTGTCGACCGTTGCTTGTAATCTCTTAGTTAATAAATAGAATTTAATGTGCATTGGTGGGAATAGTTATGAAAATGGAAGAAATAGTACAAGAAAAGCTTCGTCTCTTATTTAATGATGACAGCATTATATTCGATAAATCCCGTTTTGCAGGCGGGCTCACCAATTACAACTATATTATGAACATTAAGGGAACTGAATATGTAATTCGGCAACCAGGTGGAATGACCAACCAGATCATCGACCGAAAAATTGAAAAGGTTAACAACAAGCTGGCCTCAGACCTTGGCTTGAATTCTGAGATTGTTTATTTTGATGAATTTAGTGGAATTAAAATTAGTGCATACATTAAAAATAGTAAAAACGTGGCTCTTTCTGACCCGTACAGCCAGGGAAACTTGAGAGCTGTATCAAGTTTAATGAAAAAAATTCACACAAGCTCAGTTCGTTTTCCTAATTCCTTTGATTGGCACAAGGAATTACAAAAGTATGAAGAGCTTGTGAGAGAGCTTAACGGCGATTTTTTCTTTGACTATGCTGACTTGAAAAATAAGCTGCTAGAATTTGCTCATAAAAATATTACTACTACAAATTCTTGTCCTTGTCATAATGATACAGTGCCTGAAAACTTCTTGGTTAACGACAATGGCAGAGCCTTTCTGATAGACTGGGAATACTCAGGAATGAACGATCCAAGCTGGGATGTGGCTGCGTATATTCTTGAATCAAAACTGACGGAGGAATCCATTGATTATCTTCTTTTGGAATACTATGGCCGAGTACCGGCTGCTGTAGAAGTATTAAAGATAAAATCTTTTATTTTAGCACAAGATTTGCTTTGGACGGTATGGGCACTGATCAGACACTATAATGGTGACGATTTCCTCGACTACTGCGTCTTTAGATATGAACGCTTCCGAAAAAATGTCAGGGCACTCACTTTTTCATCAGATTGTTCAATTGCCGAGATGGTAAAAATCTAGATAACTAATTTAATATTTTTTGATGACTAGATAAACGCTTTGAGAAATCAAGGCGTTTTTTTGTATTGGAATGGAAAATATCCAGTTAAATCCTCCTATAAAACCCTATAAATCCAATTGAAAATATTAGTAAGGTAGTAGTAATGGAAAAAAAGTAACGATTGTACAATAACAGAAAAAAACTGAAGGATATTCTACAGTAAATTAATCCTGTAATGCCATAATAAAATTCCTTGTTCAGTTATGATTAAGCTGTTCTAGAAAATTGAAATATCAAAAATAATGTTTTACCAAGTAAAGATAAATTATAAAGGTAATTAAGATCGGTTAAAGCACAGCAAGATATTACCTTTTTAAATTTATATTTATTGTAAATATATTAAAAAATTTACTAGAAAGGGAGTTGTGTCTATGAAAGAAGTGACAGGAGCAGCTAATGCTGTTGCAGTTTCAGCGAAAAATAAGATAGCATCACAATTTTTTAAAAAGGGTATCATAATCGCTTTATTCTCAGGTCTTATGTATGGATTCTACTCAGCATTCCTGACATTAGGTATGTCTAAAGGGGTCTGGGCTGACTGGTATGGTGCCAATACAGCTGCTTTATCCGCCTTTGTTATTACTTATTTACTTGGTGCGCTTGGAAGCGCTGTTAATGATACATGCAGCGCGGGATGGGCATTACTGAATATTGGTGTAAAAAGCAAATTGGGAGATTTCTTTAGAACGCTTAATACCAAACCTGGTCGTGTGATGATTTTAGCAGCGCTTGTGGGAGGTCCTATTTCAAGTACAGCATATGTGGTTGGTCTCCAGATGGCTGGTTCTATTGTTATTCCTATTACAGCCCTTTGTCCGGCAATTGGTGCAATTTTAGGAAGAATATTATTTAAGCAGCAATTAACCAAACGGATGATGCTGGGGATAGCGATTTGTGTACTTGCTAGTTTTATGATTGGCAGCACAAGTATTAGCGGTGATGCACCAGAAGGTATGTTTTTAGGTATTTGTATTGCCTTTATTGCAGCTCTTGGCTGGGGCTTTGAAGGCTGTGTAGCTGGTTATGGTACATCCATGATTGACTATGAGATCGGGATTACGATTCGTCAAAGCATCTCAGGCCTTTCAAATCTTATTATTCTACTTCCCATTTTTGGAATGATTTCAGGCGATGTTTCAATTTCAACTGACCTTGCTGTTCAGGCATTTACCAGTGGTCCTGCTATGATTTGGATTGCTATAGCTGGTTTTTGTGCCTTTATTTCATATATGAGCTGGTATAGGGGTAACAGTATGTGCGGTGCCGCTCTAGGAATGGCTTGTAATGGTACCTACTCTTTCTGGGGACCATTCTGTTGCTGGATCGTACTTGGAGTCTTCGCAGGTATGAAGGGTTGGGCATTACCTCCTATCGTTTGGATTGCAGCTGTAATGATGGTTTTTGGTATCTTGGTTATTGCAATGAATCCACTGGATTTATTCAGAAAAAAAGGCAATCAAGACCCAATGGATCAAAAGAAAGTAGGCTAATAAAGGAGAGTCATTTATGAAACCGCTTAACTACGCAATTCTAAAACACTTCACAAAAGTGAACGAGGCATGTGCAGAAGAAGTCATAGATTCCTTAAGAGGAGAATATGGCAAATTTAAAGCGCTTAATAAAAAAGCTGTCATTTCAGCGTTAATGACAGCAGAAGCGAACGGACTTCTTGAAGAAACAAGATTCGAATTAGACCAAGCAGGTGAATTAAGAATTTACTACCATGCACACGAAGAAGGCGCAGATACCATTAATAAATACATTAAAGACTAATTTAAGTATTTTTAACAATTCAATGAGTTCAAAAATAATTGATTTTACCAGCAGGGAGGGTAAATAAGATGAGGTATCGAGGAGATGAGGCTTTAGGTCTTATTGAAACAGTAGGTATGGTCCCGGCGCTAGAGGCAGCAGATAAAATGTTAAAGGCAGCAAATGTGGAGCTAGTATCATACGAAAACGTGGGATCCACTTTAGTTACGATTATGGTGAAGGGGGATGTTGCCGCTGTAAGAGCATCAGTGGAAGCAGGCGCTGAAGCTGCTGCCGCAATCGGTAAATTAACAGCACATAATGTTATGCCGCGCCCGATTAAAAGTGTCGGTGACATTGTTTCTTTATATGACATTGATAATTAAAAAAAGTTAAAGGACTAACTACTATGAATAATTATGAAGCGTTAGGCTTAATAGAAACATTTGGTATAGTTTATGTCTTAGAGGCAGCAGATGCCATGTGCAAAGCAGCAGATGTCGAGTTAGTTGGTTTTGAGAACGTAGCTTCCGGATATATTTCTGTGTTAGTTCACGGTGATGTTGGGGCTTGTAGAGTAGCTGTAAGCACTGGCGTAAAAGCGGTAGAAGATATGGGTTCTCAAGTTTACAGTTCTGTTGTAATCGCAAGACCGCATGCCGATATAGAAAAAATTATTGCGCGTTATTCAATCGAAAACTTGCTTGGTTAATGTGCGGTTGGATCGAAAGGGAGAGTTAGAAATGAATATTATTGATAATGATTTGCTCTCCATCCAAGAAGCTCGAATTCTTGTGGAAAATGCACGCGAAGCACAAAAAAAGCTAGCTGCCTTTCCGCAGAAAAAACTGGATGAGATTGTTGAGCGCATGGTAGAAGAGATAGACAAGCATGCACGTGAACTTGCCATGATGTCCAGTGATGAAACGGATTATGGAAAATGGCAGGATAAATATGTAAAAAACAAGTTCATTAATAGATACCTGATTAACAGATTAAGAGGAATGACTTATGTAGGGATTATTAACGATGATGCACAAAGCAAGACAATGGATATCGGTGTCCCGATCGGTGTCATTATTGCTCTTTGTCCTGCGACCAGCCCAGTTTCTACTACTATTTATAAGGCATTAATAGCAATAAAGTCCGGCAATGCGATCATCTTTTCACCACATCCTAGAGCGAAAAATACAATTGGTAAGACACTAGACATTTTGATTCGCGCTGCTGAGGGATATGGGTTGCCAGAAGGAGCCCTTTCCTACTTGCAAACCGTTACACCTAGTGGAACAGTCCAATTAATGAATCATGCCGCAACCTCCTTGATTATGAATACAGGTGTACCTAGTATGCTAAAAGCAACACAAAGGTCAGGTAAGCCAGTTATTTATGGAGGAAATGGCAATGGACCTGCATTTATTGAACGTACAGCTGACATCAAACAGGCGGTACAGGATATTATTGCTAGTAAAACATTTGATTACGGAGTTGTATCTGCAGCGGAACAAGCTGTTGTAGTAGATCGGTGTATAGCTTCAGAAGTAAAGCGAGAGTTTCAGAATAATGGCGCGTATTTTATGACAGAAGAGGAATCACAAAAACTAGGGTCTCTCTTTTTCCGGTCGGACGGAAGGGCGAATACAGAAATGGTTGGTAAATCTGCACAGCAATTGGCTAAGCAAGCTGGTTTTAATGTGCCAGACAGTGTGCTCGTCCTGATATCAGAGCAAAAATACGTTTCCGATACTAATCCATATTCGAAAGAAAAGCTTTGTCCTGTTTTGGCCTATTACATAGAAGACGATTGGATGGATGCTTGTGAAAAGTGTATTGAATTGTTAATTAGTGAGCGGAACGGTCATACTCTTGTCATTCACTCAACAGATGAAGCAGTCATTCGCCAGTTTGCCTTAAAAAAACCTGTGGGCAGAGTACTTGTTAATACCCCAGCTACTTTTGGAAGTATGGGTGCGACAACGAATCTATTCCCTGCAATGACTCTTGGCAGTGGATCTGCAGGTGTAGGGATTACTACCGATAATGTTTCACCAATAAATCTAATCTATATCCGCAAGGTTGGATACGGAGTCCGAAAGACAGAAGAGATTAGAAATGGTGTGTTATCAGAAGAAGCACTTTCGGTTGCCAGCGCTGCCCAGTCTACTGCATATAAGTTAGAAGACATTGAACTGCTGAAGTCTATTTTGAAAAATGCTATCGAAGAACATTGATAGTTATATAGGTTCGGTGTAAGTTATATCAATTCTCATATAAGTATCTAAAAATAAACTGAATGAGAGGTAAAAAATTTGGATATTCGTGATTTTTCAAAAAAATTAGCAGAAGCAACAAAAACCATGTCTCCTGAAGAACGAGCAGGGTTAATTAAGTTATTTGAAGGCGTTACAACGAATATGGCAAAAGAAGAGGAAAGCGAATTTACGAAAGAATCTAGTCATCATGACGGGGTTCCAGAGGGGATGACTGAACGCCTAAAGAGGTTAAAAGAAAACTATATGAAGCATGTTCCTTCAATTACTACCCACCGTGCTAGAGCGATAACAAAGATCGCGAAGGAAAATCCCGGCATGCCTAAGATTATGTTACGGGCAAAATGTTTCCGTTATTGCTGTGAGACAGCACCATTGGTTATTCAGGATGATGAGCTGATTGTTGGAGCACCAAACGGAGCCCCTCGCGCTGGAGCGTTTTCGCCGGATATGGCTTGGCGATGGATGGTTGACGAAATTGATACAATTGGAACTCGTCCTCAGGACCCATTTTACATCTCTGAAGAAGATAAAAGGATTATGCGTGAAGAACTGTTCCCATTCTGGGAAGGTAAGTCCGTTGATGAATATTGTGAAGATCAATACCGGGAAGCCGGTGTCTGGACACTTTCTGGCGAATCCTTTGTTTCTGATTGTTCGTACCATGCTTTAAATGGCGGCGGTGACTCCAATCCGGGCTATGATGTCATTCTGATGAAAAAGGGCATGCTGGATATTCAGCAAGAGGCAAGGGATCATTTAGAAAAACTAGATTACCAAAATCCAGAAGACATTGAAAAGATCTATTTCTACAAATCTATTATTGATACAACAGAGGGCGTAATGATTTATGCCAAGCGTATATCTGAATACGCTGCAGAATTAGCTGCAAAGGAAAAGAATCCAAAACGTAAGGCAGAATTAGAAAAGATTTCCGAGGTGAATGCTTGGGTACCTGCCCATAAGCCCCGTACTTTTTGGGAAGCGATTCAATCCGTTTGGACGATTGAATCACTGCTAGTGGTGGAAGAGAATCAGACAGGTATGTCAATCGGTCGTGTGGACCAGTATATGTATCCATTCTATAAGGCAGACAGAGAATCAGGCAGAATGACTGACTATGAAGCATTTGAACTGGCTGGTTGTATGCTGATTAAAATGTCTGAAATGATGTGGATTACAAGCGAAGGTGGTTCTAAGTTTTTTGCAGGGTATCAGCCATTTGTCAATATGTGTGTTGGCGGTGTGACACGGGACGGCCGCGATGCAACCAATGACCTCACCTACCTGCTTATGGATACTGTTCGTCATGTTAAGATTTATCAGCCGTCATTGGCCACTCGGATCCATAACCAATCACCTCAGAAATATTTGAAAAAAATTGTGGATGTTATTCGCTCTGGTATGGGATTCCCTGCATGTCATTTTGATGATGCACATATCAAGATGATGCTGGCAAAAGGTGTTTCGATTGAAGATGCACGAGACTATTGCTTAATGGGCTGTGTTGAACCTCAAAAGTCCGGTCGTCTCTATCAGTGGACTTCCACCGCTTATACCCAATGGCCTATCTGCATTGAATTAGTTCTAAACCACGGTGTTCCGCTCTGGTTTGGAAAGCAGGTCACCCCGGACATGGGAGATTTGAGCCAATATAAAACTTATGAAGATTTTGAAAACGCCGTTAAAGAGCAAATGAAATATATTACAAAGTGGTCAAGCGTAGCTACCGTTATCTCTCAGCGGATTCACAGAGAAAAGGCTCCCAAGCCTCTCATGTCTATCATGTATGAGGGCTGCATGGAAAGAGGTAAAGATGTTTCTGCAGGCGGGGCTTTGTACAACTTTGGCCCAGGTGTTGTCTGGTCTGGTTTAGCTACCTATACAGACTCAATGGCTGCAATCAAGAAATTAGTATTTGACGAGAAGAAGTATACCCTAGAACAGCTTAATGAAGCATTAAAGGCTGACTTTGTTGGCTATGAACATATTAGAACCGACTGCCTGAATGCTCCTAAGTATGGTAACGATGATGATTATGCTGATTTAATTGCTTCAGATTTAATTAATTTTACAGAGAAGGATCACCGTAAATACAAGACACTTTACTCTGTTTTAAGTCATGGTACATTGTCCATTTCGAACAACACTCCGTTTGGACAATTAACAGGAGCATCTGCAAATGGTCGTCGGGCCTGGTTGCCATTGTCTGATGGTATCAGCCCGTCTCAAGGGGCTGATGTAAAAGGTCCGACCGCTATTATCAAGTCTATTTCAAAGATGGCTGTTGATAGTATGAACATTGGTATGGTTCATAACTTTAAGCTTATGGCTGGATTGCTCGATACGCCTGAAGGGGAAGAAGGTATTATTACCCTTTTACGTACTGCTTCTGTACTAGGCAATGGAGAGATGCAATTCAATTATCTTGATAATAAAACATTGATCGAAGCACAGAAACATCCGGAGCAGCATCGTGATTTAATTGTTCGGGTAGCAGGTTACAGTGCATTCTTTGTCGAGCTTTGTAAAGATGTTCAAGACGAAATTATCAGCAGAACGATGCTGACAAAAATATAAGTCTCAATTTAAATCAACTATCTGCTGCTTGTAATAAGCTGTTGTAAGCTGTGCTTTAGGACAAGTAGCAGAATTATTAAAATTATTACGCTGAATCACACAGGAGATTGAACAGTATGGGCAATCCAAAAGAAGGAATAATCGAGAGAAAAGCATTTATTTCCAACATACAGAAATATAATATGTTCGATGGACCGGGTGTAAGAACAATTGTGTTTTTTAAAGGATGCCCATTACGTTGTAAGTGGTGTGCAAATCCTGAAGGACTCGAACGAAAATATCAAGTAATGTTTAAAAGAAGCGCATGTACGGATTGTGGTTCCTGTGTTTCTGTCTGCCCAGTCGGTATCCACAGTATTTTAAAAGAAACCTCAAAACATGAAGTATCGCGCAACATTGATTGTACTGGCTGCCGTAAGTGTTCTGATATTTGTCCGGAGTCGGCATTATCTATTGTTGGTGGTATGAAAACTATTTCTGAACTTTTTGAGATAGTGGAAGAGGATAGATTGTTTTATGAAATGTCTGGCGGCGGCATTACGTTAGGCGGTGGCGAAGTATTAATGCAGCCTGAGGCTGCAGCGAATCTGCTGATGGTTTGTAAGCAAGAGGGGATTAATACGGCAATTGAAACCAGCGGCTATGCAAAACTAGAATCTGTTCTCAGAGTTGCAGAGTTTGTGGATTTGTTTCTTTATGATATCAAACACATTAATTCCGAGCGTCACTTTGAATTAACAGGAGTTCGTAATGAACTGATATTAACCAACCTAAAGGAGCTTCTTACCCGCAGATATAACGTGAAGATAAGGATGCCTTTATTAAAAGGAATCAATGATAGCCAGGAGGCAATTGAAGGAGTTATTCAGTTTTTACTGCCATTCCGTAACTATAAAAACTTTAAAGGAATTGATTTACTGCCGTACCATAAGTTCGGTGTAAATAAGTACAACCAGTTAGGAAAAGAGTATCCGCTGACAGGGGATCCAAGCTTGAATAATGAGGAAATGAAAAGGATTGAGAATTGGTTTAAGGAATATGACTTCCCAGTTATGGTTATCAATCACTGACATTTAGTTTAGAAAAGAAAATAGATTGAAAGGTAATTATTATGGGAGCATTTAATGAAAAAGCGATAGAGCGTATCATACAAGAATCGGTACCGGGAAAACAAGTTACGATTGCACATGTGATTGCTTCACCAATGCCAGATATCTATGAACGGTTAGGAATAGACGAAAAAGGAGCAATTGGTATTCTAACCATAACACCATACGAAACCTCCATTATTGCTGCTGATATTGCGACCAAGACGGCTGATGTAGAAATTGGATTCCTTGATCGCTTTACAGGATCGGTAGTGATTAGCGGTGATGTCCAAAGTGTCGTAACAGCACTGGAAGCAGTAAATGAAACATTAAATAAAATGCTGGGTTTTGTGACAACCCCAATTACACGAACATGAGAAAGAAACGAATTATGGTGATTGGACCTACAAGTTGTGGAAAGACCACTTTGGTCAATGCATTAAATGATGATGACAGACCAATAAGAAAAACACAAAACATTATTTACGGAAAAAACACCATCGATGTTCCCGGTTCTTATATAGAAAATGCTTGGATGTACAAATATTTAATTTCAGCCGTACAGGATGCATCACATGTATTGATTTTAGTGGATCAATCCAACTGCAAGGATGTGTATTCACCTGGTTTTGCCAAGGTTTTTAGATGTCCTGTAATTGGAGTCATTACAAAAAGTGATGTAATGCCAGAAAATGAGGACCTATGTATCCGACAACTGAGGCTGATTGGAGTGGAAGATCCTTACTATAAAGTAAGTGTTCCGAGTGGTAAAGGCATAGATGCTTTAAAAGAGATTTTATTCGTATAGATAATGAGGGAGGAAAATGAAGTTTATTACCGAGGGTGATTTGCGGGATTTATATAAAAAAGAACCTTTTACTGCTTATGATTTGGAATCAGATGCAAGACTCACACCTGGAGCACGCCAGTTTCTCACCGATCGCGGGATAAACATGCTAAATGATGCTTCCGGTACAAGGACCGTGAAAGCAAAGAAATCGGCTGAATTACTTGAGAGTAAGAATAACTGGAAAAAGTTGAGGCTTTACAGCTTGTTGAAATCCATAGATGCTTTGTTTCTCCTAACTGTTGAAGAACTGTTGAGCAGAGATGTCTGTTTGGCACAAAGTACGCTTAAACTAAATAGACATTTTTCTTGTATAAAAAATACAGTGAAGATCAAAGGTACTGTTGAAAATTTATCTTGCAGTGAATGTACAGGGATAAATGAGAATAATTTTTCTGCTACTCTAGATGATTGTTTTGAAATTACAGATTTTCACATGCAGCTTGAAAAGGGTAGAGAAATACTCATTTTACATAGGCTTCGTTGCGCACTGCAGGAAATTGAGCCGGTTACACAAGAACTCAGTTGCAGCAGTGAAGAAGAGAAAAAGCTGTTCGAAGAAATTGTTTGCAAGGTTAATCAGATTATTAATAGCCTTTCTCAATTAATTTGTTCAGCGGTTGGAGGGGAAAAATGTCAAAGGAAAAGTTAACTTTTCAATACTGTGATCAACTTGTAAGGGATTTTGAAAAGGCAATTGAACATCCTTTAGTGAGTAAATCTTCTATTTACTACACAGGAGTTGATTTAGGTACGGCATGTGTCGTTCTAGCCGTTTTGGATGAAAATTTGCAACCTGTGTCGGGTGCTTATCGTTATGCTGATGTCGTTCGTGATGGTATGGTAGTCGATTATATTGGTGCGGTTAATATTGTTAGAGATTTAAAGAAAGAGCTTGAGCAGAAATTGGGAGCTGAATTAATCTATGCAGCGGCTGCAATTCCTCCTGGAACAGATGCCTTGGATTCAGGTGCCGTAAAAAATGTTGTCCAGGCTGCCGGATTTGAACTGACCTACTTACTTGATGAGCCCACAGCGGCAAATGAAGTTCTCAAAATAGAGAACGGAGCAGTTGTAGATATAGGTGGAGGTACGACAGGTATTTCTATTCTGAAGGATGGAAAAGTTGTTTATGTTGTAGATGAGCCTACAGGTGGTACTCACTTTTCATTGGTGATTTCCGGTGCTTACAAAATACCTTTTGCAGAAGCAGAAAAATATAAGCGTGATGCCAGGAACCATAAAGAATTGCTGCCTGTATTAAAACCCGTGGTAGAAAAGATTTCTTCTATTATTATCCAACATATTAAGGGGTTTGACATAAAAGAAATATCTTTGGTCGGTGGAACCTGCTGCTTAGACGGTATCGAAGAGATAATCGAAAAGAAGACAGGTATATACACTCATAAGCCGAAAAATCCAATGTTTGTCACCCCTCTAGGAATAGCACTTAGCTGCAGGTATCAAGGCAAAGAATAGGCGGGGAGTAGATATGGAGTTTCGAATAATTAAATCCCCTTCAGAGGGTACGATCGATATTTTAATGCGGCGAATTGGAACGGGTATTACTAAAAAAATGGATTGTATTGATGCTGTTGGTCTGGTGCAGGGCAGAATGATTGAAATGATTTTTGCAGCAGATATTGCTGAAAAGGCAGTGGGTGTCACGGTAGCGGATGTTAGAGGCAGTTGTCCTCAAAATATGATTTTAATTGCCATCTTTGGGGATACCTCCTCTGTTGAAGCAGCAATGCAAGAGATTAAACGCAAGTCGGAGGAAGGTATATTTAAATGATAACCGCAAAACTGATTGATACAGTATGGGCAACAAGAAAAGCAGACTCACTTAACGGATTAAAGTTTATGCTGGCAGAAGTGATCGGGGGCACCAATGAGGGTCAGCGCCTGGTTGTTGTAGATATTATCAGTGCTGGTATTGGGGACAGGGTAATTGTCACCACTGGCTCATCGGCTCGCAAAATGCTAGGCGATGATGCTATTCCGGTTGACGCAGTTGTTGTCGGTATCATTGATGCAGATTGTAAGTTTAATTGATGTTTGTGATGGAAATGGTGTCCTCTAGATTTGGTAAAAGAAGGCGGCATAGTCGGAGCAAGAGGGGCTGGATTCCTACCAGTCTATTTTAAAAATCTATTAACCATTACCTGAAAGGAGGTGAGGATATGAAGAATTTGATTTGCGTGAAAGATGTTGAGGATATGGATAAGCAAGGGAAGAAAGTATTTTATATTGATAGAAATACAATTATTACCCCAGCAGCTAAGGATGCGGCTAAAGTTTGTGGCATGGAGTTTTCGTTAGAGGAGCAGATATCTGAAATTAAATCCCCTGAATCGGTAAAAAGCTGCGGTGGTGAGATCGACAGTAATATGATCTATGCGGTGCTTAAGGCGATGATGGATAAAGGACTTTTAAAAGGAATGTTTGATAACGTTCATGTGCCTCCATATCTTGATGAACGCGATAGTGGGGGATTAAAGCTAGTTCGCGGAAATTCAGTTAGGTTTGATGTGTTTGATACAGGTAATCCGAATAATAAAGTGTTCTATCAAGAATTGATTAGCAAAGATGATGCCTCGATGAGCGCTGGATTTTTAACAATAGAAAAATCTAGTTTTGAATGGGAATTGTGTTATGAGGAAATTGATTATGTAATAGAAGGTACTTTGACAATAACCATTAATGGAAAAACCTATACTGCATATCCTGGAGATGTTCTCTATGTTCCGTCAGGCTCTAAGGTAGTTTGGGGTTCTCCTGACAAGGCGAAAGTATTTTATACTACATATCCAGCCAACTGGTCTGACATGATGCCTAGTTAAGGAGTGGTGAAATGCAAGCATTAGGGTTAATCGAAACAAGAGGACTTACTGTAGCGATTGAAAGTGCAGATGCCATGCTAAAGGCGGCAGAGGTTACCCTTATCGAAAAGACTTACGTAGGGGGAGGTCTTGTTTCAATCGCTGTTACCGGTGAGGTATCTGCTGTCACTTCAGCTGTAGAAGCTGGTGCAGGAGCAGTGAGGCAAATAAATAGCACATTGCTGATTTCACAACATGTAATTCCCCGCCCTGATAAGGAGCTTGAAGGGTTGTTCGTATCAGTGAACCAGCTTGAAAATTCGGATTTCCCAACATCTGATTCGATTAAAGTTGAACCTGAAGAGGAAGCTGTAGTTGGGGATAAAATTGTTAAAGAAATAAGCACAATCTCATTGGATATGAGTGTAGAAGAAATAGAAAAAAAGACGATCGATAATATTATACTTGGATATGGTTTACCAGAAGCCCTAGAGTTTCTCGGCGGCCTTAAAGTAACGAAGCTTCGAAATTTGGCGCGTGAATATAAGGAGATAGGAATATCAGGAAGAGTGATTTCGAAGGCAGATAAGAAAACGTTGATTGCTGAGTTAACTAAATACTATAACCATTTTAAAAATAAATTACTAGATTAATAGAATAGGAAAAGGAAGGGGGAATCAGCTAATGGAAAATTTTGATTATGACTTAAGGTCTATACAAGCAGTAAGGGATCTTGCCAATTTAGGGAAAAGTGCGGCTGATCAAATTGCTGAATATACGGAAGAGCAAATTGATAGGATTTTACGCAATATGGTAAAAATCGCTAGAGAAAATGCAGTCCTTCTTGCCAAAATGGCAGTCGAAGAAACTGGTTTTGGAAAAGTGGAAGACAAGACATATAAAAATCATTTATCTTCGACTATTTTGTATGAATCTATTAAGGATATCAAGACTATTGGTGTGATTCAAGAAAATGAAGCAGAGAAAGTAATGGATATTGCGGAACCGGTTGGTTTGATTATGGGGATTATCCCTTCAACCAATCCAACCTCAACCGCTATTTATAAATCAATGATTGCCATTAAGTCACGGAATGCGATTGTATTCTCTCCGCATCCATCTGCAGCCAAATGTACATTGAAGGCAGCTGAACTAATGAATAAAGCTGCCGAAGAAGCCGGTGCTCCTGCAAACATTATCGGATGCATTTCATTGCCTACCATGGATGCAACCAATGAGTTGATGAAAAACAAAGATATCAAAATGATCATTGCAACTGGCGGACCTGGTCTGGTTAAGGCCTCCTATAGTGCAGGTAAGCCTGCTTTGGGTGTCGGTGCAGGTAACTGTCCGTCCTATATTGAGAAAACAGCCAATGTTAAGCAAGCTGTTACTAATATTTTAGCCAGTAAGACCTTTGATTATGGAACCATTTGTGCTTCGGAGCAATCTATCATTGTAGAAGAAAGTAATCGAGATGAGGTAGTGGCTGAGCTCAAAAGGCAGGGCGGCTACTTTATGAGTCCGGAAGAAACGACAAAGGTCTGTAGATTATTGTTTAAGAATGGTCATGCCATGAATGCTAAGTTCGTTGGAAGATCACCACAGGTAATCGCAGCTGCTGCAGGATTTTCGATTCCGGATGAAATCAAGGTTTTAATAGGTGAACAGCAGGGCGTAGGACCTGATTATCCGCTATCATATGAAAAGCTGACAACCGTACTTGCTTTTTATAAAGTAAAGGATTGGCAAGAAGCATGTGAACTTTGTATTAAGTTATTACAAAACGGCATTGGCCACAGCATGAGCATTCATACGGAGGATAGAGATATCGTACTGAAGTTTGCCAAGAAGCCAGCAGCACGGATATTAGTTAATACTGGGAGCACACAAGGAGGTACCGGAGCAAGTACTGGACTGATGCCTGCCTTTACACTGGGATGCGGAACATGGGGTGGAAGCTCTGTTTCTGAAAATGTCAGCCCGATACACTTGATAAATATTAAGAGAGTTGCTTACGGATTGAAGGATTGCAGCACATTAGCTTCTGCTGACCCAACATTCAACTATCCTGAACTTTCAGTTAACCACTGTGTAGATCAAATTTGTACTAGTGGAAATACTTCTTCTTCAAATACTCCAAAGTTCAACGACTCTGATAATGAGCAGCTTTTAAGGCTGATCAATGAGTTAGTGTGTGCAATGAAGAGGGGGTAGTTCTAATTGGACAAGCATGAAGAGGTGCTGAAACTTTTGATGGAGGCTTTGCAGGCAAATCTCACTCCAACAGAAGCGCAAAAGGATACATATGAAATACCTGTCGGAGTTTCTAATCGGCATATTCATTTATCCAAAGAAGATTTAAATAGCCTGTTTGGAGATGGCTATCAAATGGTCAAGTTAAAAGACTTGTTGCAGCCTGGGCAGTATGCATGTAAGGAAACGGTAACGATTTGTGGTCCTAAAGGTGCGATTGAAAAGGTTAGAATCCTTGGCCCGGTACGCAGTAAAACACAGGTGGAAATTCTTGAAGGGGATTGCTATAAGCTTGGTGTGGTAACAGAGCCAAGACTTTCAGGCGATTTACAGGGAACACCCGGAATTACCATAATTGGTCCTAAAGGTTCTGTTCAAACAAAGGAAGGTCTGATTGTTGCACAAAGGCATATACACATGACACCTGAAGATGCCAAGCATCTAGGTGTTCATGATGGACAGGTCGTGTCTATAGAAATTAACGGACCCCGCGGCGGCATATTCAATAATGTGGCTGTAAGGGCAAATGACGCATCCGCACTTGAGTGCCATATCGATATAGATGAATCAAACGCAATGAATGTCAATTCATTAACAAAAATTAGATTAATAAAATAAAACCTTTGGAGGTATGAAAAATGAAATACGATGCATTAGGAATGATCGAAACTAAAGGTCTAGTAGGAGCAGTTGAAGCTGCCGATGCAATGGTGAAAGCAGCAAATGTTAACTTGGTCGGTAAAGAACATGTTGGCGGTGGATTGGTAACTGTAATGGTAAGAGGTGACGTAGGTGCAGTAAAAGCAGCCACTGATGCTGGAGCTGCTGCAGCACAACGGGTTGGAGAACTAATCTCTGTTCATGTTATCCCTCGTCCACACGCTGAAGTTGAAATTATTCTTCCACAAACAAGGGTAGTAAAAGAACCTGAAACGGTGTGATTTTCACTAAACGTTCATGGATAAACTGTTGCTGTTTAGTAATTGGTAAAAAGTAAAACCTAGTTGTAAGGTAAATTCACAAATAAAAATTTTAGAGGTGTGAAAAATGAAATACGATGCATTAGGAATGATTGAGACAAAAGGTTTAGTAGGCTCTATTGAGGCAGCCGATGCAATGCTGAAAGCAGCAAATGTCTACATGGTTGGTAAAGAACTTGTTGGTGGGGGCCTGGTAACCGTGATGGTAAGAGGTGACGTAGGTGCTGTAAAGGCAGCAACTGACGCTGGAGCAGCTGCAGCTCAGCGTGTCGGGGAACTGATTTCAGTTCATGTCATCCCACGTCCACATGCTGAAGTTGAAGGAGTTCTTCCAACATCTGGGTTAGCAAAGAATCTATAAATTAAAGAGCTTCGAAATAACTTTCAGAGAACGGTAGAGGAGAAACCTCTGCCGTTCTTTCATTAATGTCATAAATCCGATTTTTTCGAATTTGTTGATAGTCTCCAACCACACATTGATTTTTTCACTAGTGTGGTTTTTCTTGAACGACTATTTACCTTTTGATGAGTAGTGAAAAATACAAAATTTAATAGTTTTTAAATCTTTACCGGTAATGAAAAATATTAATAATTTGAATGCTGCCCATGGGAATTTTTTATGTGCAGCCTTTTTCGTATTTTTTCAAATCCAAAAATCTAACGAGTGACCCACACCAAGATGATTCTTTTACATAAGATATTCAGAAACAACTAGGAGGTGGATTAAATGGATGGTGCAGCAGGCTACGGTGGCGGCGGCGGCTTTGCCTTAGTTGTAGTTTTATTCATCCTGCTTATAATCATCGGTGCAAGTTTTATCGGTGGTGGCGGTTTTTACTAAGATGTAAATAATCAACCGAATGGGGATTGCATAAAGCAATCCTTATTTATTTTTTCATTAAAAGAAAAAGAAGCCGTGGTTACACCAGCTTCATCTATGATGATTGATTGATTTGATTTTGTCGTCATTTCTCTGTTGTGGAACCAAATTCTCATCCCCAGGCATTAGCCGCCATCCTTTGCTTACAACAATCCGGAGCCAGGTTCCAGGAATCCAAGAGGTAACAAGTGCCAGCATAACAAGGATAGCGAATAACTCTTGGTTAATTATCCCCGTGGAATAGGCTACTGAAGAAAGCACAATACCGGGACCTCCACGGTCATTTATGGCTACCCCTAAGTTAAAGCTTGTAAATGGGTCTTGCTTGATGAAACGAGAAGTGATATAAACGGCTATGGTCTGAGTTAGTGTGGCAAATAAGAAATAAGAAAGGAAGAAAAGGGGGTTAAAGTGTTTTACGAGGTCTAATTGTAAGCCCACAGTTGCAAAATAGATTGGGATAAACCAGGAAAAGGAAATATTCGAAACATTTTGCTCTAGTCGTTCAGAAACCATTTTAGGTAAGGCCATTTTTGCGACAATCCCCGCAAGCAATGCACCAAATATCGCTTCCACGTGAAGGTTGCCTGCAAGTGAGGCAAGCATGAACATGATAAATAAAAAGTATCCTAGGTTGGACGACCTAAACAATAGGTTCTGTTTAATAATTGTCAAGCGTTTGAAGAGAAGGTAGCCCAACGTAAAAGTACCAATAATAAAAGCAAAGGATATACCTACACTCTTTACTGCGGTACCAGCAGTAAAGACAGCTCCCTGGCTGGCAATGGCCGTAGCAAATCCTAAAGCTACCCAAAGGAGGATATCATGGATTCCAGCACAGGCAATAACAATTTTCGAAAAGCGAGTATGCATAATTCCCAGGTCATTGAAAATTTTGGATATGACAGGTATGGAGGTAATGGCAATTGATATCGCAATAACAATTTTGATGGCCAATGGATTGTTAGCTGTTCCTAGATATGGTGTGATGTTGAAAATATCTGCGGCAAACCAGCCAACAATAAAAGCAGGTATGGTTGAACCAATTACTAAAGCGGTGGTGATTTTGGCATCCTCTTTATTAAACCGTGTCTGGAATTTTAGTCCTGAACAAAACATCAGCAATAGTAAACCTAATTGGTAAAGGAGCCCAAATAACTTCCCTTCATAAGGAAACCCCAAAAACATCCACCTAAATGCATCTGGGAAAAAATGTCCCAATATTGTTGGACCGAGCACTAAGCCTGCCGCAACTTCCCCTATTACGCGTGGAATGAATATACGCTCCGCAAGGAACCCTAATAAATGGGCCATTGCTAATAAACATCCCATAGCTAACAGAAAATGGCTAATTTCATCACCTGTTAAACTAAACATTGCGATAATTCCTCCTTTAATTGTGATTCTCTTTTTAAGGTATGCGGAAGTTGTCCTACAGACATGGGCAATTTAATTATTATCGTTAAATAGGGCAATTTATGATTCATGACTAGGAAGGAGATTGATTCCTATCTTGAGTAATCTGAATCTTCCCAGTTGAATGATACTTGAAATGATTAAAAACCTCTAACTGATAATCTGTACCGCTGGGGATATTAAAAGTGTGAATGAATTCTCCCTTTGAATAATTTCCATAAAAAATAACGCTATCACAGTATTTAATAGAAGTACCAAGTTTGCTCTTTTTAACGATTGAATACTTAATTGGCCATGAATGATCGTGCGTGATTTGTGATCCAGTTATAGTAATTGATTTATTTTTGATTGCAAATTTTGAACTAAAAAAAAATGGCCTATCAATCCCAAGTCCCCAACTAATATATACATTTTCCTTTGAATGGGACTTTTTAAATCTCCAAGGCTGGCCATTTTTAAAAATCTTTTGGAAATATTGTATCATAAAACCGAACAATCCTTTTATCCCAAGGCACTCTCTCCCTTACTAATCATTAAGTTACTGTATTATTTGCTAAGTACTAAAAAATGGGAACGGCATTATCCCAGTTTGTCAGCTTTTTTTGGACAAATTGTCTTTCCCTATAAAAAATAATTGAAATGAATAAGTTTTTATCTCCAGCGCAAGATAATAAAAAATGAAGGAGTGTGAGAGATTGAAAAAGATAATTTTGTTATTTGCCTTTTTAATACCTATCAGCTATGGTGCTAATTATCAGGTAGGTCATGCAAACGCTGTTCAGTTATTAGAAGCAGCAAAAAATCGCATCTCAGAAAAAGATGCAGAAGTAATTGCATTGAAAAAGGTCAAAGGTAAAGTCTTGGGTATCAAATTAGAAATGGACGATGGTAGAGAACACTATGAAGTGAAAATAAAAAGCTCTGGGACCATTTACGAAGTAGAAATTGATGCAAAGTCTGGCCAAGTTTTAGAAGTCGAAAAAGAAGGTTCTCACCATGGTGGGGACGACGATGACCATGACGATGACCATGATGGGGACGATGACCACTTAGACGATTAAGGAATTACATTAAAGTTGCATGTCGTTGTTGATATGCAACTTTACCTATATGGAATAGGGGCGGAGCTCTGCAAAAACGGATTAGGATATCCAACCTAAGCGTAAAATATACATTTTTTACTTTGAATGGTTAATGCGTGCTTTGCTCACACCACCTTTTTTAAGTTGCTGGGTCTTTAAAAGAATTGTAGTTCCATAAATAGATGGTGGCGTGGAACGCCATTAACGATTATAGGAAGGAGAAATTAGATGGTAAAAAAATATGTGCTAATCCTATTTTTTTTAATCAGCTATTTGACAATGGAATTACCTTCTTTTGCAGAAACTCATTATATAGAAAAGAATAATGAAGAGGAAAGTATAGATGAAAATAAAAAATCCAATCCATTCAATAATCCTGATAAAAAATCCAATCCTCGAGAAAAACAGATGGAAAAAAATGATATAGATGAGGAATCTGATCCTTTAAAAATGCATAAGGGAAACATTGATTCGGATTTAACTTGCACAAAGGATATTCCATTTACTGTAGCGCAAAAAAAACGGCTAGATCAAATTTATCATCGTATTTACATGGATTATATTGACTTGATAGAAACGTACGCCTGGTCCGGGGCATTAACTCAAGATCAAAAACTAATTCGCTACAAAATGTTGAAAAATTATGTGCTTACTTTTCAGAAAAGAAATTATAAATGGTGCAGCGAATTTGAAGAGGATGAATGGGAAGAAGAGTGGTTTAATAGCGACAATGATTAACCTATGATTCGAAAACATTTTTTTACTACCATTAAGCATTTCTTTGAATGACGAGAATATATTAGTTTAAAAAGAAGTGATGAAAATGGTATATTTCGCAGTTGGATGTGGGGGAGTGCTTGGTTCGATTCTGCGTTTTCTTTTTGATCAATTGTTTTCTCGAACCTTTCTTCCTCTTTCCTCAGGGATATTAATAGTTAATCTACTGGGGTGTTTTACCATTGGATTATTTTTATCCTTAAATTCGAAACGATTCTCCTCATTATTTAAGATTGCATTTTCTACAGGATTCTTAGGTTCATTCACTACTTTTTCCTCATTCAGTATGAAGGCGCTAGATCTTTTTATGGAATGGGGCCTTAGAACAAGTGCTATATATGTCTCAATTACGATAATAGGTGGTTTTTGTTCTGTCCAATTAGGACAATCCATTGCCATGAAAATAGAGAAGAGTAGTCTCTAATATGGTTAAAGAACTTCTGATAATCGGAGCAGGAGGGTTTATTGGTGCCATTTTTCGATATTTTCTTAGTACTTTATTCTCCAAATGGACGATCTTGTCCATTCCAACTGGCACATATATCATAAATGTGTTGGGTTCTTTTGCCATAGGATTCATTTATGGGGCAAACTATTTTTCAGAGAATCAAATGATTTTCATATCCATTGGTTTCCTCGGAGCCTTTACCACTTTTTCAACATTTAATTATGAATTACTTCAGCTAAAGGATGAAAACAAAGCCATTCAGTTTTGGGCTTATGGGGCATCCATGTATGCATCAAATATAATGGTTTGTTTTTGGGGTTATTGGTGGGGAAATAACTAGTTGAAAAAATGCATAGCAAGAATGGAAGGGTTCCTTGAGAATATAGGAATCCTTTTCTGTGGAAAAGGGGCGGAGCGCCGCAAAAATGAATCACTTTAACCAGTTTAAGTTGAGGCTCATGATAGTTTTTTATGAATAAATAATCAACTCTATCAGAAAAACTATCCATGAACAACTATTCAAAAATCCCTTGTTTTAATAAAAAAATATCTGCATATTTTATTTTTCATGAGCATTACCTTAAACAGGGGGTGTTTATCTTGAAAGGGCGTGGAGATAATAGTCATTACTACCTAAAAATCCAATCGATGACCAAAAAATATTCAAATACAACTAAATTAGTGCGGGGTTCCATTTTTGCCGCGATTGCAGCCATTCTGCAGTCGGCAGGAGTTTTAGTCGGTTTTGGTTATGCTCTTAGCATCTTTGCTACATTACCGATTCTTCTTTCAACTAGGATGTCGCTTAGAATTGGGGTAATGTCCTATTTCTTAACCATTTTGCTTTTATCCTTTTTGCAACCTAGTGAGCTGCTGATATTTCCTTTTACAACCGGATTATTAGGCGTAAGCTTAGGGACTGCTTTTCAATGGTGGAGAAATTGGATGTTAATCACCTTATTTGGTGGCCTTGCCTTAACGATGGGTATTCTATTCTTATTATATGTCCTTCAATTTCCTATTTTGGGTCCCACCGTTCCACCTACATTTAATATCTGGACAGCTTTTATCATTTTGATATTCTCTTTACTTTATAGTTGGATATGGATAGGTTTGAGTCAAAAGGTGTCACGTCTTTTATATTGGTCCCGCTACAAAAAAGACTAATAGGGACTGCTTGCTGCTAAAAATAAATGACCATAAAATAGTTCAAAATTTTACTAGTTAGGAGGAATAAAAATAGTTTTGAAGCGAACAGTAAGAAGAACAGTTCGTTCGGAGCATAAAAGTGAACATGAACTCTGGTTCAAATAATAAAATTATGATATAATTAGTTAAAAGAAAATCTTGTATATCTTCCATAAAAGAAGAAAACTTAGAAATAATAAATACAATCTTATATAAAGGCGTGATTATTTGACTGAACTCAAGAAAGAAAGAACCCAACATAGAAAACTCCCCCTTGGAAAGGTTATTATTCGAGCAATCGCCATAACCATTGGTGCAATTCTAATGGCCACTGGGCTAGAAATATTTTTAGTTCCAAACCATGTAATTGATGGTGGAATAACAGGAATATCCATTATGCTCTCCCATTTAACTGGACTGAAGCTGGGGATTTTCCTATTTATATTAAATTTACCATTTGTCTATTTGGGTTTTAAACAGTTGGGAAAAACGTTTGCTATATCGACTGTTTATGGAATCATTGTCTTATCTGTTTTCACCTCATTTTTTCATCCCATTCCTCCCTTTACAGATGATATTCTTCTTGCCACCTTATTTGGAGGTATGATTCTCGGAATAGGTGTAGGGATCGTTATTCGCAATGGTGGAGCTTTAGATGGGACAGAAATACTTGCTTTAGTAATAAATAAAAAAGTTCCTTTTTCTGTTGGCCAAATCATTATGTTTATGAACATTTTTATATTAGGTGCGGCCGGATTTGTTTTTAGCTGGGACAGGGCTATGTATTCATTATTGGCCTATGTGATTGCAGCTAAAGCGATTGATGTGGTAGTCGCAGGATTAGAAGATTCAAAATCTGTTTGGATTATCAGTGACGAGGCAGAGGAAATTGGAGACGCTGTAAACGCCAGGTTAGGAAGAGGTGTTACCTATCTTCAAGGTGAAGGTGCCTATACCGGAGACAATAAAAAGGTGATATTCAGTATTATTACAAGACTTGAAGAATCGAAATTGACAACCATCGTCGAGGAAATCGATCCATCCGCATTTTTAGCTATTGCCGATATTACTGAAGTCCGGGGTGGCCGTTTTAAGAAAAGAGATATTCATTGAGCATTCGCATCGACTCCTGAGTTAAAAAAACAAAAGGATCTGCCTTCTGACAAATCCCTTAAGGTAAACTTAATGAGCTGACTCCGCTTCATCAACATGATTGATATGCTCGTAATTGAACCAAATAAATAGCACTGATACTAGAACAAAACCCGCTCCAACAATGAAAGGAACAGAGGGGTTGAAAATTTCTGCGAGCTTTCCGGCCATAAATGGTGCAATTGCACCACCAATAAAACGAAGGAAGCTGTAGGCGGCAGATGCCGTTGATCGTTCAACCGTGGTGGCATTCATCACGGCAGTGGTAATTAGGGTATTATTATTTCCCAATAAGGCACCGGCCAAAATAACGGCAGCGATGATTACCCATTGCGTTGATGTCCAGATTCCCATTGCAAGTAGAAGCAAAGCAAACAAGATTAACATGGAACACATTGATTTTACAGTTCCAAACCGTTGCTGGAGTTTGGGAGCCATAAAGACAGAAGTGATTGCTAGCAATAATCCCCAGCCAAGGAATACAAAGCCTAATCCATGCTCATCTAAACCCATAACGAAAGGTGCATAAGCCAATAAGGTAAAGAACCCAAAGTTATAAAGTGCAGCCGATATACCTAAAACCAAGAGGGACCGGTGCTTTAAGGCGCGAAATGGATCCAATAAAGAGATTTTTGGTTGGAGAGTGCTTTGAATATTGGATTTTGGCATTAAAAAAAGGAGACCGATAAATGCAATAATCATCAATGTTGCCACACCAAGAAATGGGCCTCTCCAAGACATAGCTCCTAACCAGCCACCAAGTAGTGGTCCAACAGATATTCCAAGTCCGACTGCTGCTTCATATAAAATGATTGCTTTCCCGATTCCACTCTTGGAAAGAGACACGATTGCGGCTAAAGCTGTAGCAACAAACAATGCATTACCTAAACCCCAGCCACCTCGCAGTCCCACAAGTGTCCAGATACCATTTGATAATCCTCCTAAAGCTGAAAAGATCGCGATAATGATGATACCAGTGAGCAATGTCCATTTAATGCCGAGCCTTGAAGAAATCGCACTAGTAACAAGCATAGCAACAGCCATAACTGCATTATAGCTAGTGAACAGCAGTGTTACTTCACTATGTGATGCATTTAGATTTTTGGCGATTGCAGGTAGAATTGGATCTACAAGACCGATTCCCATAAAAGCGATAATACTTGCAAAAAAAACGGCCCACACTGCCTTGGATTGACTAAAAAGGCTAGCCCTTTCAGTCAATCCACCTGAATTTTGCAGTGAGGACGTAACAGAGTTAGATGTTGATGGCATTCTTTTATCCCCTTTTGTTTTATTTCTCCCTTAGTTCCGTGTCCTTTAAAAACTGGTTTTTACAATAACGCTTTAAAGGAATTCCTAATTACATCACCGCGGCTAATGATTCCAACCAATACACCATTCCGTTCAACCGGAACTTTTTTGATTTGTTTTTTCCCTAATATTGCCGCAATGTTCTCTATTTCTTCATCCCAGGAAACTTTAAAGATCTTCTTTTTTGCAATCTCCATAACATTTAAATTCAACAGACGCTGTTCTCGTTCCTCAAACTCTTCTTGATCCCCTTTTATGACGAAGGTATAGTAGAAACTATCTACAATTCGATCTTCATGCCTGCCAATATAGCGCATGATATCTCCATCACTTACAAAAGCAACGATTTCGTTTCTGTCGTTAACAACGGGAAGACCGCTGATTCGGTATTCAATAAATTTTTCAATAACGGATCTTACATTATCACTCTCCATTACTTTGTGAACATGGCTTATCATAATCTCATGTGCTTGCATCATTCGTCTCCTTTTGTGTTTTTGAAAAAATGGTTGTATAATGAAAGTATATGATTGTATTATACAACTATTTTCTTCTTAGTCAATAGGCTTATCATTTCAAGTGTTTGTAAAAGTTGGTAATTGTGATATTATAGGCACTAGAAAATACGTATTACTGTGAGGTAGTTAAGACATGTTTGAAGAGTCTCTGGAAATGATTGAACTCGAATTATCCATTCTCATTCGCCGCTCAACCTCGATTTCATCAAATCGAAAAATTGGTAATCTTGATCGCTCTGCTTATCTTTTACTCCGTCACATAGTCTCTAAAGGTGCTGCAGGTGTAAAAGTTTTAGCAGGGGAATTCAAGTTGGATATTTCAACCATCAGTAGGCAAGCAGCTGCTTTGGAGCAAAAGGGTTTTTTGTACAGAATTCCCGATCCACTGGATGGCAGGGCCTACACCTTACAAATAACTGAACTGGGAACAATGGTATTAAACGAGTTTAAACAGGCACGATTGGAAAAAATAACAGAAATGCTTAAGGATTGGCCCGATGAAGAACGGAAAGTATTTGGACAACTTTTGAAAAAATTCAATCAAACTTTCATTTGACCTTAATTTCTCATTTAGTCTAAGTCCGCCATTAATAATATGGCTTTAAATTTGTTCAGTTAATCTATACGTGTCTTTTTTATTATCTTTCTGTTGTTGTATTATGTAATTTAACAGCTTTGGGACTTGCGTTGTATAGCAATAAAAGAGTGAAAATCTAGTTTTCGAAAAAAGGTGTCACAATAAGTCGTTTTAACGATTTTATTGCGACACCTTTTATTTCTATTATGAAGTTATCCTATAGTTCTTATCTTGACTCGACTAATGCAGCAAATTGATTAATTGTAGTGGAGTTAGATATCCGCACACGGTGCATAAGTAGCAATTCATCGGACTCGCCTTTTTCAATAAACTGCCCTGGCTTGGTGGTGGTTGCAAATTTATAGTATTTTTTCGTTTCCTCGACGACCTTGTCATTGAAATGACCAAAAGGATAGGCAATGGCAATAACTGGCTTACCGGTAATTTGCTCAATTTTTTCCTTTGAAGCATTTAGTTCTTCTTCATAATTAGTTATTTTGGGCAAATCTGCATGCGACATTGTATGGGATTGTATAGAAAAAATCCCGGAATTGACCATTTCTTTTATATCCTCAGTTGACAGCCGGTAGGAACCACTGTCAATATAGCCAGCAATGACATATTCTGTTGCAGCTGGTTGAAACCGGTCATCTTTCAATTCCTGAAGAATTCGAAATGCATTTAGGTTGTTTTTCATACCATCATCGAAAGTGACAAGTATAGGTTTATTCACTTTATTAACTTCATCCCAACGTTCAAATGTAAGAAGTGTATAACCCTTATCCTTTAAATACCTCATTTGTAACTCGAAATTGGCAGGCGTAACAAATAGGTCCTTTAAGCCCTCACCTTTATATTCATCAATGGCATGATACATAAGGATTGGTACATGTTGTTGGAATGTTACAGCAGATTTAGCCAGCAGTTCTTCTCTACCATCTTCAAGTTTTCCATATGCCTCTACCTGAAATTCTCCACGCTTGTCCAAAAACTCCTTCGTATCGAACATAAATGAATAATTATTTTCTTTTTGATTAGACAAGAAAATCTTCATACTTTCTTGTCCATCAGCTGTGCGCCATATATGGTAATTTATTGCTGACACATTTTCCGTTCTATCTATGGTAGTAATGGTTACCTTCGTGGATTGATAAGTGAGTGGGCTAAATGAAATGGTTCCTTTGGGATCGAATATAGTGTTATCGTTAACTTCCGGCGATTCACTTTGATCAGGTTCCTTAGCGACTACTTCATGTTTGATTGTCGTTACGTCCTTGTTCGACTTAGCATTTGCTTCCAATAAACTACAACCAGAAAGTAAAAAAGTAGAAATGAGAACTAAATTAATGAGCTTTTTCATTTTATCCATCCTTGTAATATAGTAATCTCGGACAATATCATATCATTTACTCAATGGGAAGAAAAGACATTTGACGGTGCCTGACACCAATGTTTTATTCTAGTTTGCATTTTTTTCTTATATTTAATTAAGTGTAAATCCTGGGTTTATTGAAAATAATTTCTATTTATCAAAATGGTCATCACTGGTTTGGAATAATTTTTTTATTTTTAATGAAATAACAGTGTAAATGAGAGACAGGATATAAATAAGCTGTTATTATTTTTGTGGGAAGAAAATCATTATTAATAGAAGATTGAAATAATCTTTGCTACTAAGGATGGGAGAAAGATGGTAATGGACGCAAAACGAGTGGAACAAGATTTTTTAGGTAAAAAAGAGATTCCAGCTGATGCCTATTATGGAATACAAACCTTAAGGGCAGTTGAAAATTTCCCGATTACAGGTTATCGCATTCATGAAGAATTAATTAAGGCACTGGCAATGGTTAAAAAAGCCGCTGCTATCGCCAATATGAATACGAAGAGTTTGTATAGCGGTCTTGGCAATGTTGTAAGTCAAGCAGCAGATGAAATTATCGAAGGTAAATGGCATGATCAATTCATCGTTGATCCCATCCAAGGCGGGGCAGGGACATCAATGAATATGAATGCAAATGAAGTAATTGCTAATCGCGCCCTTGAATTGCTTGGACATGACAAAGGCGCATATATGCATTTAAGTCCTAATAGTCATGTGAATATGTCACAATCGACAAATGATGTATTTCCTACAGCGATACATATTGCCACACTTAGGCTCCTTGAAAAATTGCTTGAGACCATGAAAGCAATGCATAAGGTTTTTAAAGCGAAGGCAAAGCAGTTTGAGAATGTCATTAAAATGGGGCGTACCCATCTGCAGGATGCTGTCCCGATTCGCCTTGGCCAAGAATTTGAGGCATATAGCCGTGTTGTTGAACGGGATATGATGAGAATTCAACATTCTAAAGGTCATTTATTCGAAGTAAATATGGGAGCCACTGCGGTTGGAACCGGATTAAATGCGGATCCCAAATATATTAAAGATGTCGTCAAACACTTGGCGGAAATTAGTGAGCTTCCATTGGTGAATGCTGAACATCTTGTGGATGCAACTCAAAACACCGATGCTTATACCGAGGTTTCTGCTGCTTTAAAAGTTTGTATGATGAACATGTCGAAAATAGCAAATGACCTACGGTTGATGGCATCGGGCCCTCGTGCTGGGCTTTCTGAGATTACTCTTCCGGCTCGTCAGCCTGGTTCGTCCATTATGCCGGGGAAAGTAAACCCAGTCATGCCGGAACTTATTAATCAAATTGCCTTCCAGGTCATTGGGAACGATCATACCATTTGCCTTGCTTCTGAAGCAGGACAATTGGAATTAAACGTCATGGAGCCAGTGTTAGTCTTTAACTTGCTTCAGTCAATTAGCATTATGAACAATGGATTCCGTTCTTTTACTGATTACTGTCTTTCTGGTATTGAAGCAAATGAAGGTCGACTAAAAGAATATGTAGAAAAAAGTGTTGGCATTATTACTGCCGTCAATCCTCATCTAGGCTATGAAGTGGCGGCACGCATTGCAAGAGAGGCAACTTTAACTGGAAAGTCCGTTCGTGAATTATGCTTGAAGTATGATGTTCTAAGTGAGGATGAGTTAGATCTTATTTTGAATATTTATGAAATGACTAAACCAGGTATTGCCGGTGCGGCTCTCTTGGATAGAGATTAAACGCAACTTTTAAAAAAAAGAACATCTCAATAGAGAAAGGGCCGCTAGTAGGCGGCTCTTTAAAACTAACAATTGTATAGAACTGTTTTCTTCATTAATCTTTCAACGTCTAATCAAGGAAGTAAAGGAAAGGTGTACCTAGTATGAAAAGAATATCGAATTTTTGTTTATCAAAATGCGATATTTTAAATGCTTTCCTAGTTATCATATAGAATATAGGGAAAAATAGCTTAATGGTAGAACAATCACTGCGATTGGCCTTGAGTAAGGTGTGGAAAAAGGAATGTAGGAAAAAGAATTATTGGTCAAACCAATCCTTGGTATGTTCTATAAATTCGCTACTTTATTTCTTTTCTTAAATGTTGCGGTAAATTTGGGTATACATACTTCCTTCAGCAATATTTTCGAGAAAAAACTCACCAATGAGTTTTAAGTATTCTTCATCATCGAACATCCTTTTATTTTGTAATTCCATTTCTGCTAATCCTTCATAAGTAGAAAGAAGTGCATACGTATGATCTCCCCCAGAAACTGGTGCTAATAATTCTACCTTGTGATCATAATTTTCATTTCGAAATTTTTTAATCTCTTTTAAATTTTCAATTCCCTCTTTGAATTTATTTTGCTTAATCACAAACGTCTGATATACATATACAGACATTTTGGACACCCCCAAAAATTTTAACAAACTTAACTATACTATTTACGTAATCAGAGTATTTATTCTTCTCTTGTGAAGGGAGATTTAAGATTTTCCAGTTTATTTTATCCGAAAACCATCATTTTTTATTTTTCCATTGAGATAAAATAAAGCAAAAGAACTAGTTTTTATTTTTAGCAGGAAAATGGAAATTAAAATGGAATAGAATAGGTAAAACACTGAAACTAATGTCTAGCCGAACGCGTCTAAAAAATATAAGGATGTTATAAGATTCACGATAAAAAGGAAAAGTTGGGGGAAAATGGTTAAGTTTACATGGGTAATTTCACTATTATTAGTAGGAAGTTTAATAGGATTAACTGGATGCGCCGAGCAAACGACGAAAGAAAATCCTGTCAAGGCCACGGAACTACAAAAGAAAAAGGAAAAGGAGGAAGCCAAGAAGAAAGAAGAAGAAAAGCCGGTAATAGTAAATATCATCGATCCAAATACGAAAAATATGATTAAAACCTTTACTCCAAAGGAGATTGGATTTGGGATCGATAATGAAAAATATAAAGCGGAAATAGGAAAATGGGCAAAGGAACTAGCCAAAGGGACTAATGAAACCCTTGGTTATGACAAGAGGATGATTCTTGATAAGTTGGATGCAAATGGTCAGGTTATTAAAGGAACACCGCAAACCATCCTGGATGAATCAGAGTTAGTTGAAAAAATTCTTAAGGCTTCAGATAAGGGCGGAAGTGTAGAAATACCGCTTTATGTCACTGCAAGTGGTTATAAACTTGAGGAGGCAGCAAATTTGGGCGAAGTCGTTATCGCTTCCTATACTACCCATTTTAATAGCAGTGTCGTTGGAAGATCTAAAAATATTGAGTTATCAGCACAAGCAATCAATAATATTATTATTGGAAACCAGGATGCCTTCTCGTTTAATACGACAGTAGGACCGAGTGATACCGCGCACGGGTATCAAAAGGCACAGGAAGTGGTTGAAGGAAAATTGGTTGAGGGCATTGGCGGGGGTATTTGCCAGACATCTTCAACATTGTTTAATGCGGTTGATAAATTAGCTGTAAGTTATTTAGAAAAGCATCACCATTCTTTGCATGTTGGCTATGTTCCTACAGGAAGAGATGCAACGGTTTCCTATGGAGGTTTTGATTTTAGATTCAAAAATACTTCAGGTGTACCAATTTTATTAAAAGCAATTGTCAGAAAAGGGTCACTTACTGTAGAGGTAAGGACAGCCAAGGCCTACCAGGGTCTTATAAAGAAGCGTAGTTAATAATTGAGCTGGAGAGGGTTTCATTATTAAAATCAAAATATCCCTTCATGAACCACTGATTAGATGGTTTATTGAAGGGTTTTTTTATTTTTTGAAATTATGTTTGCATCCTCTCGAGATTATCTTATTTCTTCCCAATCTGTATAATGACCGCTGCCCTGACATCCTGAACATTCAAAGGAATTAAAGTAGGCAAATTCATTATAGGGGTAAACGGTATAACCTCGACCCTGACAATCAGGACATTTGCCTTGGTCTTTCATATTGGAGACATGATTTTGATAGCGCGTCTCTTTCCATTGATTAAATGAGTTGAGTAGTCCCATTTTCTTCACCTCATCTTTTTTCCTTAGTATGAAGAAAAAATGGAATTATTATACTTATGTTTTTCTTGAATTTAGGAAAACTATCGGAATGGACAATTCCACTTTTTATCTACTGAAGTTATTTAGTGATAATAAATTATATGAAAAATTGCTCTTGTTTGTGAGTGCTAAATAAAGTTACTACACTCTTTCCATTTAAGTTGTATGAGTTTTTTTGTTATGAAGTGGAGAATATTTTATTGTTAGGGAAAACTATTGTGGAAGAGGTGATTTTAATGGGAAAATGGAATGAGCAGGCCGCACCAAATAATAATTTAGCGCCAAAAACAATCAAGGCAGGAGAGTTAGTAGGGGATGAGGCAAAACAAGAATTTTCCGAAGAATTATCTGATGGTGGGGAAAGGGATCAATATATTGAACTTGAACATAAAAATAATCGAAAAAATATGAAATAGGCAATTAAATTAGTAGTGGCGATTGCAAAATCGTCACTACTTATAATTTGTAAAAAAAAATCCTTAACCTCTTTACAAAGTCAAATAAAAAATGTAGAATTTCTATGTACCTAATATTTCTAGGTAGGTGATAATCATGTTTAACCGTGAATTGGTAAAGGGCAGTACGTCCTTAATTTTGCTTCAATTATTACACGAGCGAGATATGTACGGCTATGAATTAGTCAAAGAATTAGAGCAACGGAGTGATAATGGCTTGAGTGTAAAGGAAGGAACTTTGTATCCAGCACTTCACAAGCTTGAAAAGCAAGAGTACATTGAATGCTATTGGCAGGAGCAGGAAAAAGGTCCAGCGCGAAAATATTACCAAATTACAAAAGCAGGGAAAGAACTTTTGGGTGAAAAAACTCGTGAATGGCAGGACTTTGTTAAAGTAATGAACAAAGTTATAGGGAGAACAAAGCATGGAACGGCCGAAGAATAGGTTTCTTAGCGAGCTTGCAAACGGGCTAGGAAACCATCCAGATAAAGAAAATATCCTTCTCGAGTATGAGTCACATATTGAAGAAATTCTGTTGGAATCTTTTAATAGTACGAACGAGGAAGAGGTTGGCGAAAGGATTGTCTTACGGCTTGGCAGACCCGAAGAGATTGCTGAATTGTGGAGAGCAGAGCTAACTGTTACACCGAGTAATATGAAATGGATGTTTATTCTGTTAAATATCCTCTTTTTCGGGGGAGGCAGTCTTTTAACACTCGCTCACAATCTTTTTCAATGGGAATGGTTGACAGTCATTTGGAATCACTTAACGGCAATCCCTACCTTAATTGCCTTTTTGTATATGTTCTTTTGGGCATTACTCGGTTATGAAATTGGCAAAGGCTTCGGGCATGGTGGACGAACGCTTCTTAGAAAGACGTTTTTACTCTCACTCATACCAAATTTAATGTTAATGTTCCTAACGGTTTTTCAAATCATACCGCATTCTTGGTTCGCCCCATTATTAACAAAAACGTTTATTATAGCTTGTATCATTTTTACCATCATCCTTTACCCAGTAAGCTGGATTGGCTACCGTTGGGGGAGGAAGGCCTCGATATGAGCAGTTTTTTTTGCTTATATACCTAGTAAAACTATATATATAGAAAATCTACACAAATGAGGGATGAAATAATGGAAATGAAAATTAGTAAAGCGGATTGGCTCTTTTTATTCTTCTGTCTGCTGCTTGGGATTCTAGCAGAAGAAGCGTTTTTCCGTGGACAAATCGGGATTTCCTATATTGTGTTTGTCATGGCATTTTATACGGTGTTTTTGTGGCGTTACCGTCGTTTCCCATTTTCACATCAACGCTTTGGCTACCTTGTCATTTGTTGTATATGGCTTCTAGCAACCAGTTATTTGTTAAACGATAACATACTTTTTTATGCTCTTAATATCATGGTGATTCCAGGATTAATTATTTTTCATCTTGTATTAGTTACCAGTCCGAAAAAATTTCAATGGGCGAAACCAGTCTTTGTTATCTATTTATTTTCAAGGCTTTTAGAAGCGATTAAGTATAATGCAGCTTTTGCAGCACTATTTGGAAAAGGTTTGAAGCAAGGCGTGGATGAGGACAAATTATTAATCTGGAAAAAAATATTGATTGGGATGTTGATTTCCGTTCCAGTTTTGTTGATTGTATTAAAATTGCTAATCTCGGCAGATACTCAGTTTGAACGAATGATTGGCGGCATTCCAGATTGGTTCCGCATTTTGGATGCAGAAGGGATCATCCGATTAATCACTATTCTCATCTACACCGCTGCCTTCTTCGGATTCATGCAAGTGCTTGTCAAAAAACAAATAAAAGTGATGATGCAACAAGCGGATACTCAAGTGGTCCATCTCGATTCGATTATCACACTAACAGTTTTAATTGTGATCAATACGGTTTATGTTTTATTTACACTCGTCCAATTTAAATATTTCTTTGGCGGTACATTACAGGGTGACTATACCTATGCAGAATACGCTAGAAAAGGTTTTTTTGAGCTATTGTTTGTAACACTTATTAATTTGTCGATAACCGTTGTTATCCTAACCTTTGTTAATCATACCACAAGTGTTATGAAGCGAATGACTCAGACCATGTTAACCATCCTAGTATTAGCCAGTTCGGTAATGTTAAGCTCTGCCTTTTTAAGGTTACACCTTTATGAGGAGGTTTATGGGTTTTCATTCATCAGGGTGCTTGTCCATTCGTTTATGATATTCCTGGCCGTCATTTTCACCTATACATTGGTGAAAATTTGGGTGGAGAAGCTATCATTATTTCACTTCTATTTTATTACTTCTCTAATATATTACACAACGATTACAGTGGTCGATTTGGATAAAATCGTTGTGAAAGAAAATATAAACCGCTATCAAACGAGTGGAAAAGTTGATGTTCACTATCTCAATAGCTTATCTTCTACTGGAGTTCTTGGATTAATTGAACTTAATAAAATAGATCAGAATATACCGGATTTACGAACCATTTTACAAGAGCGAAAAAATGAGGCCATGATAAAGAGCTCTCCGTGGCAATCGTATAATCTAAAAAGAGAGCAAGTATTAACAGAACTTAAAAAGCTAGAATTAGAATAGGCAGAACCAGGCATGCATAAAATGTGCATGCTTTTTTAGTTCTTTTGAAACATTACTTATCCCAATTCGTCTAATAGAATAGAGAATATTGCAAAAACATCTGTTACAATGAAAATAAGGGCAAGGTCTTAAGCTATAGATATTAAAGTTTTTGAGGTGGAAAAATGAAGTGGTTGTTACGTGCAATTATTAGACTTGCTTTAATCTTAACCGGTTTTCTCTTTATTTTTAATCTTCCTTTATTATTAGGAATTGGAAAAGATTCAGTGGAAGTAAATTTCAACATGTTTTGGGAGAATGTAAAGGCAGATTTTCAATATTTACTACAGATAAAGGACGCTATGTACTTGAGCTTTTTTAAGGAACTGGATATATCAGGAAGTTATAAGTACACTATGACGATACTCCTTGGCAGCTTAGCAGTTATTATTCTTGTTGCCATGGTCATGGCTATTTTGATTTTGATTGCTCCGAAAAAAGTTAGTAATCGATTAAAAAGCGGCGTCAATTTATTCGAAGCAGTCCCGGATTTACTGATAATTTTCCTTTTTCAGTTTTTTGTCATTACACTTTATAAAACAACGGGTTTAAAGTTTTTACGGCTTTACGGGTTATTTGGTGTAAAACCTTATTTTGTTCCAATTGTAACAGTCTCCTTCCTGCCGCTATTTTTATTATTACAGTTTCTCATTAGGGTCATTATTGAGGAACAAAATCAGCCATATGTTCTCTACGTAAAAGCCAAAGGAATGGGTCGATTAAGAACATTACTTGTACATATCATCCGCAATATTTTTCCACTTTTAGTTTTACAGTTAAGAACCATCATATGGGTATTATTATCAAATATTTATCTGGTAGAATTTATGTTTAACATTAACGGGTTTACCCAGCAATTTGAAAAGGTTATTTTTCACGGAGGGGATTTTGCTTCGCTAATAGCCTGTTTATTGATGTTATCTATTCCACTGTTGATGATTGAAGCAGTAGGATGGTTGATTTCAAAGCAGATTAAAGGAAAGGAGGTCGTTGGTTTATGAGAAATTATAAAAAGACAGTCATTGGTTCTATCTTGCTTCTAATCCTTTTATTAATGAGTTGTTTATATCCATATTACGGACCTAATGATTTTAACCAACAGGTTTTAGTTAAAGATGAACATGGAAAAATAATTGACAGGGCTCCGTTTCCACCTTCTGAAAAACATTGGCTAGGAACAACCCGTAATGGTGAGGACGTGCACTGGCTTTTACTATATGGTGCGAAATTTACGTTAATAACTGCATTTGGTGTTGCTGTCCTAAGGGTTCTTTTGGGCGGAATATTTGGAATGTTTTTATCACTTTGGGCTCCATTTTTAAAAAGTTATTTTAAAGACTTTTTTTTAACGATGCGGTATATACCGTCCATTTTAATTGCGTTTATTTTGATGGTACCAATTGTCAGGGCTCCTAACGATGTTGCCATCAGCTCTATCGTTACTTACCAACTTATTATTTTAGTATTTATCGGTTTTCCTTCGGTAACGCTTTTTGCATCAGATATAACGGATGAATTATTAAAAACCTCGTTTGTCCAAAGTTCATACTTATTGGGAGCGGGAAAATTACATATTGCAAGAAGACAATTACTGCCGTACATGCGTTCTTATGGTATTCTATTTACCGTTCAGCAGATTATAAGTACGTTGCAGATTACGATGCAGTTAAGTATTTTTGGACTTTTTCTTGGTGGACTCAATCGGGCTGGGATTATTGGTTATGATGATGCAGAAAATCGACCAAAGCCGGCATCCTTATCTAATGAATGGGCCGGATTGATTGGCCAAAATTTTACAGAGTTTGTCCTGTCACCTTGGATTGTCTTCGCTCCTGTTTTTGGTTTCTTCTTGGTTATTGTGATTGTCAATATGATAAAAAAAGAATTAGAGGACAATATCTTAGGGATTCAGACGATGAAAATGAAACGGAATAGAAAAGAAGTTGCCCTTCCTGTGAAAATACCATCCAAGGGAAAATTTGATTTAGTAAATTGATAAACTTCATATATTTTTAGGGAAGGGGCTGTTCAAAAAAATAAAGGCTGTCGAAGGTTTTTCGACAGCCTGACAGGATTTGATGATCCTGTTTTTTTGTATTGATGAGGGACTTATTATCAGTCACCGCTAAACATATCAAAAATCCCTTTTGCCATGCTGCCTTCATCTTTTGATCCTCCGCGAGAAGGAGCAGCTGCAAATACCCGGCTGGCAAGCCTACTGAATGGTAGAGATTGAACCCAAACCGATCCTGGTCCACGCAGCGTGGCAAAGAACATTCCTTCGCCACCGAATAACGCTGTTTTTACTCCTTTTACAAATTCGATATCATATTGAACATTGCTGGTCATCGCTACTAAGCATCCAGTATCCACCCGCAAGGATTGGCCAGGCAGGAGTTCTTTTCTAATAATGGTGCCTCCAGCATGAATAAAGCACATACCGTCGCCTTCAAGCTTCTGCATAATAAATCCTTCACCACCAAAGAAGCCCACACCCAGTTTACGCTGGAACTCAATTCCTATTGAGACTCCTTTTGCTGCCGCAAGGAAAGCGTCCTTTTGACAAATAATTTTACCACCATACTGTCTTAAATCCATTGGAATAATTTTTCCAGGGTAGGGGGATGCAAACGAAACGTGTTTTTTCCCCATTCCGGTATTTGTAAAGGTAGTCATGAACAAGCTTTCACCGGTAAGAACCCGTTTGCCAGCACTAAACAATTTGCCCATTATCCCGCTTCCTGTGCCGCTTCCATCACCAAAAATAGTCTCCATATGTATTTCATCTTCCATCATCATAAAGCTTCCTGCCTCAGCTACAACCGATTCCTGCGGGTCAAGCTCTACTTCAACGAACTGCATGTCATCGCCGTAAATATGATAATCGATTTCATGGTTATTCATAGCCATACCTCCGTTTGTTAAAAATTTTATTCCTATATTCATTATAAAAAATTTATGAAAATAGTGCTAATTTAAAATAAAAAAGGACGTCTGTAAAAACAGACGTCCTTTGCGTATTGAGGCGAAGAACCACACTCCACATAGTGTGCTCCATTAGGAATGTTCCTCGGCTTACACAACTCAGCTCATCGCTCAATTATTATAACATTATTTTCGTGGAAGAACAAGCGATTTTTTTTTACAAAAGTCTTGATTATTTAATGCTATTACTATATATTCAAATAATCAGATATATAAAGAAAACTCGTCGATTGGCAAGCCGTTAGGCGAAGACAGAGGCGTAGTTGCACTTATGCCTGATAGGAAAGTTCTACTTTCCTATCGGCCAAAAATAAAAAGATAAGAAGGATGAATATGTTTACTGACAAAAGATTCCATCATTATTCCTTAAGTAGCTTGCCAAAGGATCTCCTTGCAGGGTTGATTGTCGGGGTCATCGCGATTCCGCTTGGTATGGCGTTCGCAATTGCTTCAGGGGTGAAGCCTGAGTATGGAATCTATACGACCATTGTTGCCGGGATTCTCATCTCCCTATGCGGGGGATCAAAGTACCAGATTGGCGGTCCAACCGGAGCTTTTATTCCGATTTTGTTTGGTATTGTGATGACGTACGGTTATGAAAATCTTCTCATTGCAGGATTTATGGCTGGGGTTATTCTCCTATTGATGGGGATATTTAAACTTGGATCATTGATTAAATATATACCAAGACCTGTAACAATTGGGTTTACCACTGGAATTGCCGTCACGATTTTTACCGGGCAATTAGCTAGTTTCTTAGGTTTAGAGGGAATAAAGAAGCATGAGGAATTTATTAGAAATATTCAAGAAATCTTTATTCACCTTAACTCAACCAGTATTTTTAGTGTTTTAACGGCAGCTATTTGCTTGGGAACCGTTATAATCACCCCAAAGATAGCTCCGAAGATTCCTGGCCCCCTGATAGGGTTAATTGTATCGACCTTGATTGCAACTGTGTTTTTCCCTAGTCAAGTAGCAACAATCGGTACTGCCTATGGAGATATCCCAAGTACATTGCCGAAAATTCATATCCCGACCATAAATATGGAGATACTTATTAAACTATTAAAGCCTGCATTTGTTATTGCCATGCTTGGTGGTATAGAATCCCTTCTTTCGGCGGTCGTAGCAGATGGGATGACAAATAGTAAACATAACAGCAACAAAGAGTTAGTCGGTCAGGGGATTGCAAATATGATTACCCCATTATTTGGAGGAATCCCTGCGACCGGTGCCATAGCCCGTACGGCAACCAATATTAAAAATGGAGCTATTTCGCCTGTTTCCGGAATCATTCACGGGGTAGTTGTATTACTCATTCTGCTGTTTTTTGCTCCTTATGCTTCGTATATTCCATTAGCAAGTATGGCACCTATCTTAATGGTTGTTGCATGGAACATGAGTGAAAGAAAGGTATTCGCCCATATTTTAAAAACAAAATCAACCGATTCGCTTGTACTTGTGGTCACGTTTTTATTAACCGTTTTTGTCAATTTGACTATTGCAGTCGAAGTAGGCCTTGTCATGTCTACGATTCTGTTTGCGAAGAGAATGAGTGATGTATTGGTTACTAAAAAAGCGCTGCCAAATCCGCAAACTAAACACGAAAAGATTGAAATAGAGATGGTTACGGATACACACGACTGCCCGCAAATCAGTATTTTTAATGTGGAAGGCCCATTGTTTTTTGGAGCGGCCCTTACATTTGAAGAAACAATCATGAAGACCATTAATTATCGGCCAAAAATTCTCTTGTTAAGAATGGGAAGAGTTCCTTTTATTGATACAACAGGTGAAGCGAATTTATCGAGGATTGTTCACCATTTTTCGAAAAATGGTATAGTGATAATATCGGGTCTAAATTCTCAGCCGGAAAATGTTTTGAAAAAGACAGGCCTACTTGAAATCATTGGTGAGGAACATTTTTTTGATCACACAGGAGAGGCCATTCAATATGCTCTAACTCAAATAAATAAAAATAAATGCCTCGGGTGTAAACATTTTGCCTTTAGAGAATGCAAAAACCTATCAGTTGTGGAAAGTGTGGAAGGTAGCAGGAAAAAGCTTACAGCTACTTTCTAAGAGTAGAAAGGTGATGATGAATTGAATTTGGAAATGCAACGATTTAAAGCAGAGTTTTTTAAAGCATTAGCACATCCATTAAGAATCCGTATTTTAGAACTACTTGCAGAAGGGGACAAGAATGTAAACGAAATTCAAACCCTTGTTGGAAGTGAAGGTTCCGCTGTATCACAGCAATTAACCATTTTAAGAGCGAAGAATATTGTTTCAGGCACGAAAGAAGGAAATAAGGTCATTTACACACTAAAGGACCCGATGATTATTGAATTACTAGCAGTAGCAAAGCAAATTTTTAACAATCATCTCGTTGATACAATAACCATATTGGATAAGTTTAAAGAGGATGAAGAGGAACCAGCCATGCCGAAGGAATAAATTCTTCGGTTTTTTCTATATTTATGTTGTAAAGGAGGTTATTGTAACATTTTGGAAATTATCGTTATTTTGTAATATTTCAACCAGTAATTACTTAAAACATAGGTTACTATTATAGTTGAGTTACTTGATATTGTATTTTAGGATGGTGAATGAATATGTATGATTTGGTATTGTTGCACCCCCCGACGGTTTATGATTTTCGGAAAGAGATGTTGTTTACTGGTCCCATTAGCGATGTGGTTCCTTCTTCACCTGTGTTTGAAATGTACCCAATTGGATTAACAAGCATCGGCGATTATCTAGAACGATATGGATTAAAAGTGAAGATTATTAATATTGCCAATCGTATGCTATTAAATCCTAATTTTGACGTAGAAAAGAAAATCAGAAGAATTAAAACAAAGGCGTTTGGAATTGATCTCCATTGGCTCCCACATGCACATGGTAGCGTGGAACTTGCAAAAATTATTAAGAAATATCACCCCGATACACCAGTAATGTTCGGCGGACTATCTAGTACTTATTTTCATAAGGAATTGATTGAATATCCTTGTATCGATTTCGTTATCCGTGGTGATACAACAGAAAAGCTCATCTTAATGCTTCTGAATAAGCTAGAAAATAAATCTAATGACGGTTTTTTTGATATTCCAAATCTAACTTGGAAACGTGGAGATACCTACCATTTTAATGAGATGACCTATATACCTGACAGTCTGGATGAATTTAATTTACCGGGCTATCGTTATATCATTCGGTCCGTCTTTAAGTATTTTAATCTATTAGATCCTTTACCTTACAAAGGGTGGCTACACTACCCGAACACGGCCATCTTGACATCTAAAGGTTGTACGTATAATTGTTTGATTTGTGGAGGATCTAAGGATGCCTATGAGCTAAATTGTAATCGGAAAAAGTTGGTAATGCGGTCACCAAAGAAAATGCTTGAGGATATCGCGTTAATTCAACGATTTACCAGAGCTCCGATATTTCTTTTAAATGATATCAGGCAGGGCGGACAAGAGTACGTTAATGAATTCTTTAGTGGATTAGAAAAAATGGACTTAAAGAACGAAATCGTTTTCGAATTGTTCAATTACGCAGATGAGGAATTTTTTAAGCGGCTCAACAATGCTATACCTAAATATAGTATTGAGCTTACGCTCGAATCGGCCGACGAAGATATTCGTAAATATAATGGAAAACTTCCATGTACAAATGCTAAGGTAATTGAAATGCTCCAATATGCTCTAAAACATAACTGCGCGAAGATTGATTTATTCTTTATGACGGGAATACCTAATCAAGATTATAACAGTGCGATGAGAAATGTTGATTTTTGTGAAATTATTCACAAAGATTGTGGTGAAGATATGCGGATTTCGTATTTTGTTGCACCACTTTCGCCATTTCTTGATCCTGGAAGTCCAGCCTTTGAAAATCCAGAAAAATATGGCTATAAAAAATTCTGCCATAAGCTTGAAGATTTCCGTGCGGCAATGAAACAGCCATCTTGGAAAAATATGCTGAGCTATGAAACAAATAAAATGACTAGGGAGGATATTGTTAGAGCCACCTACGATTCAGCACTACAATTAAATGAGTTTAAATACAAACATAACATCGTTAGTAAGGAAGTTCATGATGAAGTAGCTGCTAAAATTAAAAAATCAGTGGAATTCTTGCAACGGTTGGATGAGCTGGCACTTTTACCGCAAGAGGAACAAAAGATAAAAATGGCAACTATTAAGGAAGAGGTAGAGCAAATCAATCGGCACAGCATTTGCGGTAAGAATGAACTTAAATGGGAGGTTAAAAAGCTATTTGCTGATTTCCCATCGTTAACGTATATCGGTATGGAATTACTTGTGAAGGACATCATTAAAGGGCTAAAATGCCGTTTTGGAAAAATTGATAGACATATCGTTGTAACGCCAAATACGCAAAGTGGAAAAATAATACCTAAAAAGGCAGATTCATAAATACTGCCTTTTTATTGGATAATACTTTTCTACAAAATGTGACAAAAGGGACTGGGAAACTGTCCTTTTGAGGACTTGATACTCCCTAAATTCCTACTCGTTTTTATTGAAAAATGTAGATTTATGTAGGTCTTTGTCAACCGTTCATTCATTGACTTTTAGGCTGAAAAATGATAAATTTTACTCAGCCGTTGCACGAGATTAGATTTATATAATAAGCTTGTTCAAAGTTTTAACCGATGTTTGGATAAGGAAATGAAGGTAAAGCTATCACGTTGTAATTTGGTGAATTTACACATGGCTTATATGTAAGCCAATAGGAGGATTTTTTCACATGAAAAACGGTAAAGTTAAATGGTTTAATTCAGAAAAAGGTTTCGGATTCATCGAAGCAGAAGACGGAAACGACGTATTCGTTCATTATTCCGCAATCCAAACAGAAGGTTTCAAAACTTTAGAAGAAGGTCAAGAAGTCTCTTTCGAAGTAGTTGAAGGAGCTCGTGGACCACAAGCTGCTAACGTAACTAAAAAGTAATTTTAAAAAAACTAATTATAACAGTCCGGACTATGCTCCGGGCTGTTTTTTGTTGTTTTCCAACAGTAACTTTTCACTTTTAATTGCCCATCTTTAAGGATTTTCCAGCTCGTGGAAAATCGTATTTTTGCTATAATGATAGTATTGAAGAACACAGCAATAAAAAATTGGGGTGAAGCAGATGAAATTTATCCATACAGCCGATTGGCATTTAGGCAAGCTGGTCCATGGCGTCTACATGACGGAAAATCAACGGGAAGTACTAGAGCAATTCGTTACGGTCGTCGCGGAGGAAAAACCGGATGCAGTGGTCATTGCCGGTGATCTTTATGACCGATCAGTGCCACCAACAGATGCAGTAGAGTTACTTGATGAAATGCTTTTTAAAATCAATGTAGAGTTAAAAACGCCTGTTGTTGCAATCGCTGGAAATCATGATAGTGCAGAGCGACTCTCGTTTGGCAGCTCGTGGTATAAACATAGCCAATTTTATCTATCAGGGAAACTTACAAACAGCTTTAACCCTGTTCAAATTAATGGAGTGAATTTCTATCTTGTACCTTATGCAGAGCCTGGTGTCGTTCGCCAATTACTCGAGGATGATTCTATTCACTCCCATCAAGATGCGATGAAGGCTCTAATTGGCAAAATGGAAGAAACTTTAAATCCACATGAACCGAACGTTTTAGTTGGACATGCCTTTGTATTAGGCGGTCAAACTTCGGATTCTGAACGAGTATTATCTGTAGGTGGCTCGGGATGTGTTGGTGCTGAATTGTTCGAACCATTTTCCTATACAGCACTCGGGCATCTTCACAGTCCCGATGCGATATACCATAGTAAAGTGAAATATTCAGGTTCTCTCTTAAAATATTCATTTTCCGAAGCAAAACAAAGAAAATCCATCTCGATTATTGAAATGGACGAAAAAGGGGAATTTACTCACCGATACCGTTCGCTCACACCGAAGCATGATATGCGTGAATTAGAAGGACATTTAGAGGAGTTACTTGATCCTCATTTTTATGAAAATGAACGAATCGATGACTATTTAAAAATTACCTTACTCGATGAGGGTGCCTTAATCGATCCAATTAATAAATTGCGTCAAGTCTATCCAAACGTCCTCCATCTTGAACGGAAAATGGATATTACCGATTTGAAGAAAAAACAATCCTTCAACTCTATCCGAAGTGAGAAAAAGTCGGAGATTGAGTTATTTGAACAATTTTACACGGAAATGACAACCGCCGAATTTACAAAGGATAAAAAAGAAGCAATGGTTACGGTAATTGAAAAGGTCCTTAGAGAGGAGGGGTTGAAATGAAACCATTAAGACTTACGATGCAGGCGTTTGGTCCTTATGCAGGCTGTGAATCGATAGACTTTACCCAACTAGGTAACCGCACGATGTTTGTGATTTCTGGCAAAACTGGTTCTGGGAAAACCACGATATTCGACGCGATAACCTATGCGATATATGGAAAAGCAAGTGGCGAGGATCGCAATGGCCCTGAACTCCGAAGCCAATTTGCTGCCGATGACCTATTAACAGAGGTTTCACTTGACTTTACCTTACGAAATAAGGTGTATTCGATTACAAGATCACCTCAGCAACCGAAGAAAAAAGACAAAGGTGAAGGCTTTACGCAGCTTGGAGCAAAAGCAGAGTTGTATATGTGGGATGAACATGGCGAGAAAAAACTATTGGCCTCTAAAATCAATGATGTTGAGGAAAAAATTAAGGAAATCATGCTAATTGATGCAAACCAATTCCGGCAAATCTTGATGATTCCACAAGGGGAATTCCGCAAGCTGTTGACCTCTGATAGTAAGGATAAAGAAGTAATTCTGCAGCGATTGTTCCATACTCAGTTGTATAAAATGGTCGAAGACAAGCTGAAGGAAGAAGCGACTGAGCTGAAACGGTCAGTTGAGGATCAGGTTCAATCCCGAAATGAGGCCATTCGCCGCATTCATACAATGACAAATGGTGAGCTCCGCGACAATATTGACGCTGACAGTGTGAATGACACGATTATTATGCCGCTGTTACAAATAGAAATTGCCACCATGGGTGACATGCTTGAACAATTAAACAACCTATTTAAAGATAAACTTCAGCTGCAAGACCTGTTAAAGGAGCAACTGTTTGAAGCTGAAGCGATTTTGAAACAGCTACAAGCAAAAGAAAAATTGAAAGAACAAAAAGCACATCTTGAATCTCAAAAGAATCTCATTGTTGAAAAAGAACAGCAGGTGCAGAGAGCGCAAAAAGCCGCAATATTGGTGCAGCAAGAGGAGCTTTGCCATCGCTTAAAGCGGGATTCTGATAAGCTGACAGAAGATATCCATACTTTAAAAGTGAAAATAGAAAACTTGAACGGGCTTGTTAAACAGCACGAGGTGCAGCAGCAAAAAGAAATGGAACGGGAAAATGAGCGGCAAGCAGCCCTTGCTGAAGTGAATCATCTAGTTACGATCAAAGAGGATGTTTATTCCTATGCTGCCTTGGTAAAAGAAACGGCAATGAAGGGGGCTTTCTTAAAAACGACTAAGGAAAAGCTGCAAACCACAGAAAGAAATTTTGAACAAAATGAAGAAATGATGAAATCCCTTTTACAACAAAAGTCCGAGATTGAAAAAGGACAGTTAACCTACTTAGAAAATGAGAGACAGGTTGAAAAGCTGCAAGCTGAACTTGATCGCTTTGAAAAATACGAAACCCTATTTGTTCGTCATCAATCGACAGAGCAAAATCTAAAGGTGATAACCGGGCGTTATGAAAATACAACAGCGGGATTAATAGATGCGAAAGCACTTGTTGAGGATTTAGAGAGAAAATGGCTTCATGGTCAGGCCACACTCCTAGCTTCAAGACTTCACGAGGGAGAAGCATGCCCAGTTTGTGGGTCCGAACACCATCCCTCCCCTGTATTACAGCACGATGAAAGGATTCCAAATGAAAAGGATATGAAGGCCGCGAAAGATCAGGTTGCCAAATGGGAAAAGGAAAAGTCTGCAGATGAAGCAAAGCTTTACCAGAGCCAATCAGCTGAAAAAACGCAAAAGGAAGCGGCATTAGAGATCCTGCAAGAAATTCGCACCTACCGGGCCGATTTTACCGAAACGGATTTACTTTATGCCAAAACAGAGGTTGCTACAGCCAAAAACTCGTTTCTTCAAATTCAGACGGACCTTGCTAAACAGATGAAGCTACTGGACCAAGTGAAAATTGACCTAGATAAAAGAGAATCCGAAAGGGGAACTTTACAAAAATCGATTCAACAATTTACGGCTGAAGTAACAGATTTAACGGTGCAATTCACAGAGAAGAAAACGAATTTATCAAGAATGATGAAGGTCATTCCTGAGAATCTTCGTTCGGAAGCGGAATATGAAAAAGCACTATTAGCTGCCACAAACCAGCATGAAAGACTGGTGAAACAGCTTGAAGTTGCACAGAAGCAATTGCAGGAAGTCAGAGAAAAGCTTTCCAATGAATCTGCAAGATTACAAGATGCAGAAAAGCACTTAACCGACAAAAAGCAGGAGCTTGCTACAGAACGTGAAAGCTTTATTCATAAATTGTCAGAGCAAGGCTTTGAAAAATATGGTATGTATGCTTCTTCTAAACTTAGTGAAGGAGAAATCCGAAGTCTTGAGACTGAAATCCGCAGCTATCGTGAAGAATTGCGCTCGGTTTCCGACCGATTGAATGAATTAACGGAGCTTTTGATAGACGTGAAAACGCCGGATGTTGAGGGATTGAAGGTTGAGCTTTCAAAACTGGGACATGAAATTGAAGCACTTAATCAAAACCGTAATGATCTTTTTGTAAAAAAGCGGGACAACGAAGAAATTTATGGCCGGGTGAAACAATTGAATGAAAATATGAAGGTGCTTGAGGAGCGTTACAAACTTATTGGCCATTTATATGAGATAACAAAGGGTCAAAATAATTTCCGAATCACCTTTGAACGATATGTACTAGCTGCCTTTTTAGATGATATTTTACGAGAAGCGAATGTTCGTTTAAGAAAAATGACATCTGGACGTTTTCAGTTATTAAGAAAAACAGATCGGTCTAAAGGAAATGCACAAAGTGGTTTAGAATTACTTGTGTTTGACCAATATACTGGCCAAGAACGCCACGTTAAAACCCTATCGGGTGGTGAAAGCTTTAAGGCATCTTTATCGTTAGCATTGGGTCTAGCTGATGTTGTACAAAATTATGCAGGGGGGGTATCACTGGAGACGATGTTTATCGATGAAGGGTTTGGTACGCTGGACCCCGAATCACTTGATCAAGCTATTGAAGCATTAATGGATATCCAGAGCAGCGGACGTTTGGTCGGAATAATTTCACACGTTCCGGAATTAAAAGAAAGAATGGATGTCAGACTCGAAGTTATTGCAGATCAGGCTGGTAGTAAGACGGAATTTCTGTTTACAAATTAAATCCTCAGAAAAAATAAGAGTATGTCCCTAATAAAGGTGAGTCATTGGGAATACTCTTTTTTATATTTTAAGAGAAAATGGCGGTTAATTTGATAAGAATGACATATGAAAAAAGAGTACTATTATGAACATTTTGACCTATCAACTCCAAGAGAAAGGACTCCCGTAAAGTGATTTTTTCATTTTAAGACAGCTTTTTCGCTTGTTTAAGGATGTTACTCTAATTCCTTCGCAAGAGCACGCCCAGCCTGCCTTCCTGTAAACAGGCAGCCACCGACGAAGGTTCCTTCTAGGGAGCGATAACCATGAATGCCGCCCCCGCCAAACCCGGAAACTTCCCCAGCAGAATAGAGTCCCGGAACTGGGTTTCCAGATGTATCTAGGACTCTACCGGATAAGTCAGTTTGCAGTCCGCCAAGCGTTTTTCGACTGACGATGTTTAGGCGGACAGCAATTAATGGACCCATTTTTGGATCAAGAATCTTATGCGGAGGTGCTACTCTAATCAGTTTGTCGCCCAAATAATTCCGTGCACCGCGCATGGCGGTTATTTGCAAATCTTTTGTAAATTTATTTTCTATCTCTCTGTCTCTAGCATGAATTTGCCGCTCAATGTCAGCAAGATTGAGTAAGTTTTCACCGGTGAGCTTGTTCATTCCGGCAATGAGTTCCGGCAAAGTATTGGCAATAACAAAATCTTCACCTTTATCCATGAATGCTTTTACAGGAGCGGTCGGGCCAGGAAGGACGCGACCTAACACTTTTTTAATACTCTTTCCCGTTAAGTCAGGATTTTGCTCGGACCCTGATAAGGCAAACTCTTTTTCAATAATTTTCTTTGTTAAAATGAACCACGAATAATCAAAACCAGTCTGCATAATGGCTTCAAGAGTTCCCAATGTGTCGAAGCCTGGAAAGTTCGGTGCCGGAAACCGCTTTCCTGTTGCATCAATCCATAGGGAAGAGGGACCTGGAAGAATACGAATACCATGCATTGGCCAAACTGAATTCCAGTTTTTAATGCCTTCTGTATAATGCCACATCCGGTCTCGGTTGACGATTCGGCCACCTGCCTTTTCAGTGATGGCCAGCATTCGGCCGTCTACATGTTCAGGAACACCGGAAATCATTTTTTTTGGTGCATCGCCTAGTCGTGCCGGCCAATTTTTTCTAATCAGTTCGTGATTTCCACCAATGCCACCGCTAGTAACCATTACAGCTTGAGCATGAAACTCAAAATCTCCTATCGTCTCACGTGAACTTGCTTCTCCACGAGCAGCGGAGCTTTGAACGAGAATATTTCCACTGGCTCCAATAACAGTACCATTTTCCGTTAATAATTCATTCACACGATGACGTGGACGGTAGTCGACAAGACCCTTTTCCATCGCTCTACGAACTCGATCCTCGAAGGGTTTGATAATTCCAGGGCCTGTTCCCCAAACAATGTGAAATCTTGGTACAGAGTTGCCATGCCCCTCTGCAAGGTAACCTCCACGCTCTGCCCAGCCCACCACTGGAAAAAAACGAACTCCCATTTCATATAGCCATTTGCGCTTTTCACCCGCAGCAAAATCAACATAGGCCGCAGCCCACTTTTTTCCCCAGTAATCCTCGTCCTCTTCTCGGTCATAACCAGCTGCTCCTAACCAGTCTTGCCAGGCAAGTTCAAGGGAATCCTTGATGCCCATCCTTCGCTGTTCGGGTGAATCGACGAGGAATAATCCACCAAACGACCACCATGCCTGTCCACCAAAAGATGCTTCCGGTTCTTGATCTAATAGGAGCACTTTCTTACCTGCATCTGCAAGTTCAGCAGTTGCCACTAAACCAGCAAGTCCGGCCCCAATCACAATCACGTCAAATTTCAAACTTCATCCCCCATTTCAAAACGATTTTTCCAAAAGATGGTATGTTTATTTTCTGAAAAATCAATATTTTTAATTATACCATGACTTTTTAAAAATATTCGATTACCTCAGCGTTAAGTAACATTTCTCATGAATATTTTGGAAATTAAGGTATTGATTAATAAGTCACAACGTGATATAGTCATGACGAGACATATCTATTTATGACATAGTTTCAACCATTTCACCATACATAGAACCAAGAATTGGGAGGTGAGGATTTTGGATATTGATAAAGTCTTGAAAAAATATGTACCGATGACAGAAACGGCGTTCTATATTCTTTTATCGCTAACGGAACCGCGCCACGGTTACGGAATTGTTAAACATGTAGAAGACATTACAAACTCAAGAATCTTATTGGGATCGGGGACCGTATACGGAACGTTAACGAAAATGCAAAAAGATGGAATCATTACGGTATTTGCCGATGAGGAAAGAAAAACGGTTTATGAAGTAACGGAAACAGGAAAAAGTTTAATTACAGCCGAGATTAAGAGACTTAAGGAACTGCACCAGAATGCATTGAAATTTGAGGGGGATTTTTTATGATCAAAAAAGTATTGAGGCCATTCTGGAGCTATGATGTACAAAAAACAGAAAAATGGCTCTCGTCAATGGCAGAAGACGGTTATTTTTTAGTAAAGGTCAATCGCGTAACACGTTGCTTTTTCTTTCAACAAGGCGAGCCTAAGAAGCTAATGTACCGAATCGGGTACGATAAAATGCAAGGGGAGTCACTTTCGAAAGGGCTAATAGCAGAGGGATGGACAAAGGTTTTACGGACTGGCAACTGGTTTGTAACGGTTAATGAAAAGCCACTGGAGCAAATTAAAACCTCCCCTGTCCGGGAAGGAATTATTAAACATAATCGAATCATTATGTATATTTTCGGTGGTATAGTATTCTATTTTTCAATTATGGCAGTATTTTTTCTAAGTATCTTTGGACTAATTCTATTTTCTGGAGATTCCCAAGTTGAGGTTGAAGAAAGTCCATATTGGATTTTCACTTATTTATATTTTGGTGCCGTTATAGCCACATTCGCACTTTCACTTTATTCTGTAATTAAAATTCATCGGACAAATAAAAAATTAATGAATGAAAAAATAAATAGAGATGTATTTTTCGGGAAGACTCAAGGTGAAAAAAAATTAACCAAATTGGAAGAAAAGCAGTTAAAGAGTTCCGGACAACTGGTTAAAAAAAGAAAGCTTGGATGGATGTATGCTCCGGATAAACTAGAGCAGTGGCTCGAAAAAATGGAGGAAGAAGGATATAATCTCTACCGAGTCAGTAAAGCAGGAACGACCTTTCATTTTCTAATTGGGCACCCGCGAAAGGTAAGTTATTGTGCAGATTATCAGAACATTGCCGATGAAAGCTACTTTGATATCCACAGAGATGCGGGCTGGAAAAATGTTTTCAGCTCAATTGGATCATTACAAAAATGGTCGATCTGGAGCCGTGAATATTCAGAGGACGAAGAACGGCCAGAAATTTATAGCGATAAAACTAATCAATTAAAACATGCCAGAAAGATTGCTATCGCCTATACATGCTTGTTCCTTCCATTAATTATTGCCTATATTTTAAACTTAGGTTTGAGCATAGAATTGATTAGTATTAAAAAAGTTGATAAAATGCAAATTTATAGCATGATTATTATGTTGTTAGCAATTTTGACTTTTGGTAGTTTCTCAATCAGGACATGGATGTATTACGGGCGATTAAAAAAGCGGGTTGGTTGAAAATAAAGGGCAAAGGCCAGAGTGGAGATTCCATTCTTTTTGCTCTTTATTTTACTGGAAAAATAATGGGATAAAGAGGTGATCCTTTCCTCATTGGAGAATAAATAAATAGTGCACTGTAGGAAAGGAGTATTTTATGAAAGTTTTTTTCAAAAATGCCTTAAAGGTTTCATTTACATCTCTGATTGCAACGATTATTGTGACAATTTTATTATTGGGTTTGCTAAATTTGGCAGGTTTTGATTCAAAAATCATCCATCTGATTGGAAAGGTTTTTATTGCAATTGCCTTACCGTTTTTAATCTTGAATCCAGTATTTGGTTTAATTTACTCGTTTTTTGTCAAAGGAAAAATAAAAATCCTATTTATATTTTTACATCTTGCTTCTATATGTGTGATTTCAGTATTTGCGTTCATAAGTTTTATGTTTAGATATTTTGTCCCTTTTGCTCCTTAAATCGTAACAAAAGTACATTTAATGGAATTATGATAAGTTTGATAATTTGGAAGGCAAAATTTAACTTTAGGAGACCGAATCATGAAAACAGAAAAAGAAAAAATGATCAACGGTGAGCTTTATATGGCTGCCGATACAGAACTTGTAAAAGATCGTGAGAATGCACGGAGACTTACTAGATTATTCAATTATACATTAGAGACAGAGGGTGCTAAACGGACAGAACTCTTAAAAGAATTGTTTGGTTCTACAGGAGAAAATATATACATAGAGCCAAACTTTCGTTGTGATTACGGTTACAACATTCATGTTGGCGAGAATTTTTATGCAAACTTCGATTGTGTTTTTTTAGACGTTTGTGAGATTCAGATAGGTAAGAATTGTATGGTAGCACCGGGTGTTCACATTTATACAGCAACGCATCCATTGAACCCGGTCGAGAGAATTTCTGGTGTTGAGTTTGGGGCTCCAGTACAAATTGGTGATAATGTGTGGATTGGCGGGAGAGCAATTATTAACCCTGGGGTTAAAATAGGTAATAATGTCGTTATTGCTTCAGGTGCAGTGGTTACAAAGGATGTACCCGATAATGTTGTGGTTGGCGGAAATCCGGCAAGAATAATAAAAAATATTGAATTATAGTTCATGAAAGACTTTCAAATCGTATAGATCATCCCGTGATGTAGAATAATATGTTCATACATTGTTAGGGGTGATTTTTTTTGATGAAAAAAACAACATTTATTATTGCAGGCCTTTACGTATCGCTTTGTTTTAATTCCTTTAATGCCCAGGCTGATGTACTACCCAGACTATCAACTGAATGTATTGAAAATATGAAAAATCGAGATGTGCACTACAATAAAGAGTTAATGAAAGATATAATTTCAAGTTTTAATTTGGATATTGATGATCATACATACCATGAGGTAACGGATAGAAATTTGGATGCAGCAAATCTTATCTATGGTGGAAAAGATATAGACGAGTATTACCAGTCATTACATAAACAATTTATTGTCGCCTCTCGCGGTAAGCCTACATTGTTTGTCAAACCTTCGGAAGCCTATTTGCTTTATAAACAGCCGGATAATACGAATGTCGCTGTGCATTTAAAGCTCAACAATTTTAAATGGGAAGTTATTGAGAAGAAAAAGAAAGGAGGTAACGCTGTTAAATATAAGCTGTTAAAATGTGAAAAGGAATACTTGAAGGAAAAGAGGGAATATAACAACAATGACTAATTATTAAGACAAGGCTTTCTCCTCTAATAAAGGAGTGGCCTTTTTATTTTTCTTTGAAGAAGAAGGGTTTGGGAAGTGGAAAAGAGAATTTTTTTATTAACAACGTAGTAAACAAGGATTTTTGAATTTTTTTGAAATTTAAGACTTTAAGGAGAGTTTTATTTTGATTAAAACTGAAAATGAAATACGTAAACTGATAAAAAGTGATAAATGGATGCCGTTTTAAACGTAAATAATATTTACATAATTTCCATCCATATATTTATTAACCTCCTACCGAAAATCAATCATTTAGCTTCAATTTAATGCCGGAGCATGAGAAAATAGAACTAATTCGGAAAAGGGGAACCTATATGTTTAAAAGATATACACCAAAGATAGAAGGTAGTAACTCAGTAGCAGAATTAATGAAGCTTCCTATTGGTGGTGTGGACCAATGGCTGTTAATAAGAGGGGAAAATAAAAACAATCCGTTATTGTTAATGATACACGGTGGACCTGGTGCAGCACAAATTGGTTTTAATAGAGATTATCAACAAGAGCTTGAAAAACATTTCATTGTTGTGAATTGGGACCAAAGGGGAGCTGGATTATCATATTCCAAAAATCTTCCAAAGGAAACGATGACGGTTGATCAATTTTTATCCGATACGATTGAGGTAACAACTTATTTGAAAAAAGCATATCAAAAAGAGGGCATTTTCTTAATAGGTCATTCTTGGGGAAGTATGCTGGGTTTGTTAGCAATTCACACGCACCCTGAACATTTTACACACTATTTTGGTGTTGCTCAGGTTGCTAGCATGAAAGCGACTGAAGAATTGTCATACGAATTAATATTGAAAAAGGCAACGGAATTAAACGACCAAAAGGCGATAAAAGAGTTAACACAAATAGGAAAACCACCATGGAACAGTCTAAAACATGACAAGGTACACCAGAAATATCTAGAGTTATTCGGAGGCGGTATCTCCCATGACGGAAAGTTAGTAAACGAATTCATCAGAAAGCTACTTAAGAGTAAAGAATACACCTTTTTCGATGCAATTAGCCATTTAAAAGGACAGCTATTTAGTATGAAAACAATGATTAATGAATTAAGAGAACTTGATTTGAAAAATATTATTCAAAAAGTTGATGTGCCGATTACCATGATTATGGGTAAACATGACTTAACAGTGCCTCACGCCCCAACACAAGCATTCTTTGACCAATTGGAAGCACCGAGTAAAGAATGGATTTCCTTTGAAAATTCAGCCCATTCACCTAACTATGAAGAACTGGAGAAATTCACCCAAGTAGTGTTAGATCGATTGAAAGGTTATTAGACACATTATTATCAGGGTGGTATCAAGGGGTATTTTCTAAGATGATGCGAATTTTATCCGTATAAATTTTATCTAAATTTTTTGTGGAATATTTGAAATTTTCCATACTTGCCTTTTTAGGAATACCCATATTAACAAACTGATTATCAAGCTTTTCAAGAATAAAGCGGGAATCCTCATCATTTTTAGCTCCACTGGATTCTGTTGCAGCTAAATCAATTTTAGTGCCGTCGTTTAATTCAATTATGTAAAAAAAATCACCTTTTGAGTGACCGAAAAATTGTTTTTCTCCATATACACCTGCTGTAATTTTAATAATATCTTTAAAGCTGTATTCCTTGCCCTGTGGTGAAAGAAAAGAATGGTCTACGATTTTATTATTGGAAACAACTGTAACATTTGTGAGTATTGCATAGAGTAATATGATATTAAATACCCCAAATGTAGGAAGAAAAAGTTTCCTGTTTTTTTTAAGGAAGACTAAAACTAATTTTCTTATATCCTTATTAAAAAAGTAGAAAAAAACAAAGAATATATATAACTCATAAATAAATTCCAATCTTGAAGCAGGGTATTTAGTAAGCCACATAATATAGTCACTAGTCGTAAAAAGTATAACTTGAATAAATGAAATGAATATAAAAATACCTATTGTTACAATTAAAAGAGCAATAAATGAAAGTATTTTCAAAATAACTGATCGTAATGTTCTCAAACTTACAACTCCTAAACTTTATCGAACTTATGAAGATTATTATTTAAATCTTCAATAATTATATTTTCACTTTAATTTAATAGTAACAGATAAATCAAATGTAAAACATATACATTTCATGAAAAATAATGGCTTTTCATAAAAAACAATCATTAGCCTCAACTCCCAACCCAACCATGGAAATAAATGTAGAGAACAAGCCGTAGTCACCTAATAAAGGCGGTGAGAGCAGAGCTAGACTTCACATCTTTCGTCTAGTGAAATGGGTATTTCACTCTAACTGGTTAAAGTTATTCATTTTTGCGGCGCTCCGCCCCTTTTCCACAGAAATGAAGAATTGAGGTATGTTGGGAGAAATTAATAATAGAAGGGAATAGTAGCATGATAATAAAGCTTGATTTTCAAAATATGAATCTAGTCAGGGATCTGTTTAATCTGCAAAGAGTATCTTATCTCGTCGAAGCAAAATTAATCAACTTTTTCGAAATCCCCCCACTAAAGGAGTCTATGGAGGAGCTCTTAGAAAGTAGCGAAACCTTTTTCGGATATTTTATAGGGGAGGAATTAGCTGGTGCCCTCTCCTATACATACGACAATAAAGAATTGACAATTTGCCGGATGGTTGTCCATCCCAATCATTTTCGTAAGGGAATTGCTGAAGCTTTATTTAAGTATATCGAAAAAGAACATCCGGATTTAACAATTATCAAAGTTTCAACTGGTAAGGATAATGCTCCTGCCAAAGGTTTTTACTTGAAAAATGGCTTTATATTAGTAGGTGACCTTGAGGTTGTACCAGGTTTATATATTAGTAATTTTGAAAAAAGGAAGGATGAACCTAGTTGACAATTAATGAAACTCCAACATACTCGCATAAACAACTAGCAATAAACTCTTTTAATGCTACCTGGGATCTAATGGACCTTAATGAAAGAACAAAAGAAGAGGAAGAGGAAATGATTCATCTTACCCATGTTTCTTTTTGGCATTGGACACAAGTGGAGGGTCACACTCCTAGAAATCTGTCAATCGGTTATTGGCAATTATCCAGAGTATATGCAATTGCTGAACTGGGTGAAAGATCGCATTATTATGCCGGACGTTGTCTGTCAGTTAGTATAGACAACCAGATTGAGCCGTTTTATATTGGTTATGCATATGAGGCATTAAGCCGAGCCAATGCTTTATTAGATCGTCATGATTTATCAAAGGAGCAAGCTCAACAAGCACTTGAATATGCGCAAAAAGTAAAAGATGAAAGCTCAAAAGAAATGCTGATAAAGGATTTGCAAATGATAGATTGCCAATAAAGGATGAGAGGAGAAAAGGATGGACGAGTCCAAATTCTATGCTTATTGTCTTCTTGGGGATGTAACGGCTGCCTATGAGTACCTTCGCTCGATGCCGAATAAAAGTAAAAAATATCAGCAGTTAGAATCCAAGTATTATCACCGTTTTTTTGGTGGAAAGCCAATTTATCGATTTAAAACGGACGACCCCTGGATTAGAAAAGTTTTATTAGCTTATAATCAATACTTCACTTCCGTTTTAACCAGAGGGAATGTCGAAGAAGCGGAAACCCGGCTTGTACAGTCGTTAGTGGGATTAATTTCGGATAAAGATTTTAACACTAACCTTGATTTAATCGAGGAGAGATTAGAGGGAATTTTTCAAGAAAAGGGCTATCGTTTCTTAGGTGGTGTGACGTCTCCGTTCAGAGGTCCCTATATTTGGAAGATAACGAATAAAAAGAACTTTAGGGTTGAGTTACCAAACCAAACACAGGAGGTTACGGTTTACTTCTTAAGTAATTTCATTATGCAAAGCTGGATTCATTTTGCTACATTTGGTGAAAAATTTGCCGGTGGTTGGGCTAAAGAAGATGGACTTTATTTTGTAAATGAAGGCTCTAAGAATAAGAGAATGAAACTAGATAGCAGTGAGTTCCAAATCAGTTATTTAAAGCATGAGGCCCAGCATCTTAGTGATTATTCTCGCTTTCCAAATTTGCAGCCAAAAGATTTGGAATACCGTGCCAAGCTGGTTGAACTAATTTATGAATCGAAACCGATTAGATTGCTAAAGAAATTTTCTTATGAAGCTAAACATGACCCGAATTTTCCCCATCCCTATTCTTCCTATATCCTAATGACAAGATTGTCTAAACTGGCTTTTGGAATAGAAGAGATTCAGACCCTTGAAAATTGGAAGTTTGTGGATTCTTCCAGAGTTCGAGATTGGGCTTGGGATTTATATAATGGGCATACAGAACAACTCATAGTAAGCGGTGAAGGTACAGTAGGGGTCATCTAGTCTCCTTAAGAAATGATCAAAATTTGAAAAAACACCATCTTCGTTTTGAGGATGGTGTTTTTCATTATTCTTTATTGTTAGGCCAAAAAGGTTTGATAACCACCAAACATTTAAGGCTAAAATGAGGACTGCAAATCCTGTTGAAAGGACAGTAGTTAATGGTTTGTTTGTGAGTACACCCACTAATTCCTTCTTTTGTGTGAAATGAATTAATGGAAAAATAAAAAACCAGAAGCTAAGTTCTGGTTTTTGTTATTTTGCTGGGTTTTCTTGGAGGAACCTAGTTAGTTCATTTAGGTTCTTAGATTGATAAACAACGCCATTATTATCAAAGAGAATGTAGGCTGATTTACTCTTAACGGCAAGCTTGGGATAAACTTTTTGAGCCATTTCTTTTGTAGGTAAGCTCAAAATGTTCTTGACATTTTTGATGATTTTTTGGTCTTTCTCAATGGGTGTTTTGTCATCCTCTTCACCAATAACCAAAAGAGAATAGGACTGGGCATTCTCAGCTAACAAATTCGGATATGGAAAGGTGGAGTCTGTTTTCTGTTCAACGGTTTGTTTTAGTTTTTCGGGTGTTTGCTTTACTTCGTTTTTCTTTGGCTCGCTGTTCTGACAAGCTGCTAAGAGAATTAAACTTGCTATCATTGACCAAACCATCTTTTGCATATGCAATCTTCCTTTGTTGTAAAAATGTTCTTTTAATAAACATAGCACACTAATGAAAACTATGGACGTAATGAATGTGGAGGAATCGTGAAAAGAAAGCATTGTCTAAAAATGTTCTCTTGAACAAATGAGTCATAAAGGCTACAGTAGAATGGTAAAACGATTAAGAAGGTGGCAATCTTGGAAAAACGATATTTTACGATTGGCATGGCGGGACATATTGACCATGGGAAAACGTCGTTAACTAAAGCGTTAACAAATGTCGATACGGACCGGTTAAAAGAGGAAAAGGAGCGGCAAATCTCGATTGAACTCGGTTTTGCACCGTTATATGAAGATACTGAAATTCAAATATCTGTTATAGATGTTCCAGGACATGAACGCTTTATCCGGCAAATGATTGCCGGAGTTGCCGGAATCGACCTGGTTGTATTAGTTGTCGCCGCTGATGAAGGCGTGATGCCGCAGACGAAGGAACATCTGGATATCTTAAAATTCTTAGGTGTGAAAAATGGTTTAGTCGCGATTTCGAAAATTGACAGGGTTGACGAAGAATTTATTGAGCTTGTTAAAGATGATATTTTAGAAGAGCTAACCGGCACAGTCTTTGAGGATGTTCCATTTGTACTCGTTGATAGCCTTTCAAACAAAGGTATCGAGGAAATAAAAGAATTAATTATTAAAACATTAAAAGACCAAGAAATGCGGGATGCAAAGGGGGCATTCCGGCTTCCAATTGACCAAGTGTTTACGGTTAAGGGTCAAGGAACGGTTGTTCGTGGAACCGTATATGAAGGTTCTGTAGAGGAAGGTCAAGCACTAAAAATCATGCCAAAAGGGCTTGAGGTAAGAGCCAGACAGATTCAGGTCCATCATAAACAAGCTGGCAAGGCCTATGCTGGACAGCGGACCGCGATTAACCTTTCGAATGTTTCCAAGGAAGATTTAGAACGCGGGGATGTTCTTGTCTCGTCGGAGCATTTTATTGTAACGAAAACATTAGATGTTGCTATTTGTGTAGTCGAGGATCTTGAACATATGGTCAAGCAGCGGATGCCGATTAAGCTTCATATTGGGACGGCAGAGGTAATGGGGCGAATTGTGTTCTTTGATCGTAACCAAATTGAAGAAGAAAATGGTGAAATACTTTGTCAGCTACGGCTCGAGGAAGAAATTCTTACGAAGCGAGGCGACCGCTTTATTTTACGCAGGCCCAGCCCGCAAGAGACTATTGGTGGCGGCTGGGTGATTGATCCCCGTGGAAATAAGTATCGATTTGGAAATCAAACGATTGAAGAGCTAGAGAAGAAAAAAGTGGGGTCACCTAAGGAACGAATTACAGCTAGTTTGATAGAAGCGAAAAGCTTGCCGTTAAACGAGTTGATAAAACGGACAGCTCTTGATGAAGCAACATTAATTGAGCAACTAAATGATGCGGAATTTGTATTTTACAATGGAAAGGAATATACTCTTCAGCTGTTAATCAATTCTATTGAAGAAGATATTTTTGATCGGTTACAGGACTACCACCTTACTCATTCAATGAAGCCTGGTGTAAATAAGGCAGAACTTTTACAATCTATGCAAAATAGATTCCCTAAGTCTTTGCTTGATTTTGTGGTTGAAAACGGAATGGACAAGGGTGTTTTTAAGCGCAAAGAGCAATTTGTCTCTCTTGCTGACTTTGTTCCCCATGTTCCGAAAAGCTGGGAGAAGCGAACAGAAAATATGCTCGAGGAATTGAAGAAGGATGGATTAAAGGTACGTTACCTAAAGGACTATTTTTCAAAGGCTGGAATTCCGGAAATTCTAGAATTCGATTTAAAAAGATTTCTGGAAGACCAATCATTGCTTGTTCTGCTAGATGAGCAGTTTGCCTATCACGGAGAAGTGTTTAGTGAAGCTGTCGATAAACTTCGTAGCCAAACAGGTTTAGAGTTTGAAGTCGGAGATGCGAAAGATGTACTTGAATTATCTCGAAAATACATGATTCCATTTTTAGAGAGATTGGATGCCAAGGGCTTGACGAAAAGAGTAGAGAATAAACGAGCTTGGAAAATATAAAATAAACAGCCTCCATCAATCGGAATAAGTAGTTCCGTTTTCGAGGAGAAACATTTTAAATAGCTTATAAATTAGCATATCAATAACATAGTTATTGGTATGCTTTTTTGTTGATATAGCAACATTTATAAAGAAAATTAGTATAAAATCGCATAGCAAATAACCTAATAACAAAGTGACAATATCTATTGTCATCGTGTGAATTGGGGTGTTAATTTTTTCGGTATTTGCTATATTAATTCTAAGTTTATTGTGAAAAAAGAGAAGGGTCAATGGCACTTTATGTTAAAATGTATAAAAATTGTGAACATTTGAACTTAAACTAACGGGTCAGCTTGAATAAGGAATACAATTAATCAATTCTAAACCCAATGAACAATCAACCTCAAGACTGATGTTAAAAGTGGGTAAATACCATTAAAATTTACACTAAGAAAGTAGAGTGAAAAGGGTTGTTAAATTTGGAGCATTTTGGGGGTGTATCTATGAGTAAAGGAGAAAAACCTATTGGTTATTGGTTAAAAGAAGCAGATAAATCAATTTCAGCTAAGGTCAACAAAAAACAAGAATGCAATTGTTTCAGGGTATTACAAACGAGGAATATGAAATAACTGTCAAAGTACTTAAACAATTGATTGATAACGCTACAACAAGTTAACGTTGGAAATAAATCATGCCTTTCTTTAACTATAGGGGGCTTTACTTCAAGATGGGATTGCGGTTGCGACCATCTTTTTTGTTATTCAACTAAAGGATCAGGTTTGTTCAAGAAGGAGAAATAAACCTTTTTGGTGAAATATATCATAATCACTAACTGAAGAGGGATTAAAGGGGTGGTTATGAAACAAATCCAAGGTGTTACTGTTGAGGGAGTTAGGTACATTAACGAATTAGGGGAGTCTAGGATTATTGATTTTAAGGAATGCAATCAGAACTGGATACAGTACAGAAGAAGAACTGAGAACCTAAAGGATGATGAAATACGAGAAGTTATAAGAAAAGACAAAACCATTGGACAAAGAGATAGTGATGCAGAACCTGCCTATTTTGAGTTTTTTACAAGACCCTTTACGCGAATTGAATTTGAATCTAAAAACGCATTTCAACAGTTTAGAGATACTATTGCAGCCACTGGATGGAGTACAATCGATTTAACTTAAAGCAGTTCTTCTTGAACTAAAAGGGTGCATTACTTCAAGAAGGAAGGCTTTTTTTATGTTCAATTTCATTAAAATAATAAATAATTAGGGGGATTATTTTGACTATTTCAAATGAAGAAAGAATTATCATGATTATTTATGTGCAAGATCAAGATAAGAGTAAGCAATTTTATGAACAATTACTAGGTTTAAAACCATATTTAGATGTACCTGGTATGACGGAGTTTCAATTAAATAATAATTTTACGTTAGGAATCATGCCTGAAGATGGAATTGTGAGGTTATTAGATGGTAAAATTCAAAATCCTAAGGATGCAAGAGGAATCCCACGGAGTGAAATATATATTTATGTAAATGATCCTGATATATATTTAAGTAACCTAGTTGAATTGGGTGGTATGGAAATTAGTAAAGGAGAAATACGTAATTGGGGAGATTATGTAGCTTACGGCTCAGATATCGATGGACATATAATTGCTTTTGCAAGGCGAACCTAAACCTAGATCTCAAAAGAATGTTTATATGTCTATAAACAAAAATGACATTCCTAGTCGGTTTCGTCTTATTTGTCGTTTTAGCAACTACAAGAACTAATAATTCGCTCAACTCAAATCCAGAACATCACATATCGTCCCGATGCATAATTAACTACTACTATGAAAATAAGTTTCTTCAAGAAAGAAAAATTGACAATACATAAGAAAACCCTGCTGAATCGTTAAAAAAAGAGGAGAGCGATAATTAAAAAAGTCTATGGATTACCGTTGATTGGATTAAGGTCAGTATCAGTATTGACACTTCCTAACCATTTTCATTCTCTGTGGTACAGCACTGATTTTGTGCTGCATGGATGGCTAACAGGTTCAATAGAGAAAGATTGGGATGGCTGCGGCTATCCCTTTTTTCTTATTGCACTAATTGGCAGAATAGTTGAAGGTTCTAAAAACTCCTATTTGAAGGGGATGTATTCCTTTTAAAGGAAGCTTAACAATAAAAAAATGACTTCCAACAGGAAGTCATACATTAGGAGAGGTCTTTTACTTAAAGAGGGTAATTAAACTAAAGTAGGGTCAAATCTTATAATTTCTGACGTACTGATGCTTGTAATGGGACAGCAAATTGTAGAGGAGCTGATAGAGGAACTAATGTAGTTCCAACTGTAGTAAATCCAACAGGATAGACTCGTGGAGCTTTACCAGCCCCACAACCAATTTGCAAAGCTCCACCATTGACCATCGCACCAATTTTCAAAGTACTAATATCAAATGTTTGTTGAAGATGGTTATCCATTTTAATCACCTCTTATTAATATATGATTAAGAATTAGGTTCAATTCTGATAATAATAATAATGCCAAAAAGTAAACGAGAAATTAACTCATATTGCAAGGTGAGATCATGAAAATTCTTGTTTGTGGTTATTGTGGAGGAGAAAAATTAACTTAGATAAATCCAGATCAAAACCAATGTAAAAAGTGTGGTGCACTCCTTGAAAAACTTTCTGATTACAAAGTCATCGAAAAGAATTAATTGCTCAAAACGAATAGATTGTTAAAGATTGTACTTAAAGTAACATGATTTAGTTCAATAAGAACTCCACATTTAATTCAAAAACGCTTGGGGTCACTTCAAAGTGAAGTGACCCCAAGCGTTTTTGTGTGATAATTACATTGTTATTTAACCTGTTGTTTATGTCGTTAAAATCATATGACATTTATATTGTGATTTAGCTTTCATTCCAAGTTAACGGGACTACTTACAATCTGAATGGAGGGTTTTTATTATTTATTACGACAGGAATTCAGCAGGGTTTAAGCCGAGCTCGTGGCAAATGTCTGCTACCATTTGCTTTTCATTATTATCAAAATTTCCATCAGCATAGCCGATTGCAATACAATAGCGGGCAATTAACCGGGCAATCTCAGGTTTTGTCCTTACTTTTCCCAGTGCACGGAATGCTTCTGCACGTCCCATCATTCGATCATTTTCCATCCTTGATACGAACATATTAAATTTTTGAATCACTTTATTGGTATCAAAAACACGTAATTCTTCACTTTGGTGAACAAATTCAAGCATTTTTTGCCGTTCCGAGGCATCTAAGTAACCATCAGCCATTGCTACTAGGGCGCAGCCTGCCACCACTGCCTCAAGTACATCTTGGCTTTTATAACGATTGAACACATCTTGGGCTTTTCTCTTTTGAGTATTTGCCCACTCCGCATAATCCGTTTGTGAAGGGGACCACGTGCTTCCACAGTTGTTACAAGTTAACTTAAGTTGATTTTGCCCTACAAAACCGCCAAGTAAGCCTACAGGACCAAGGATTAACCCACCAATTGCTGCTTTGCCAAGACCGAATCCTTTTTTTCCTGTTCGAACATTTGAGGAATGGCAACGCGGGCAAATAATATCATCTCCACCATATGTGTTCTGTGAACTTGGTGTTGAAGGATAAGTAGACTGTGCCGGATAACCATAGGATGGTTGCTGGTATGAAGGCAGGCTAGATTGGTTTTGTTGGGATGGATTATAGCTATTTGGGTTTTGCTGAAAAGGATTATTTTGATTAGGATGGTGCTGATTCTGCTGGTACGAATTCCTTTGTTGAAAAGAGTTATGGTTACTTTGGCTTTGCTGATAAGTCGGCTGCACTAACGGTGGTGTTGATGGTGCACTTACAGGCGGGTCATCAACCGTGACACCGAAGTTGCGGCATAAAGCAGCTAATCCACCTTGAAATCCACTGGCAATTGCATTAAATTTCCATTCGCCGTTATGACGATAAAGTTCTGCCGATACTATAGCCGTTTCTACAGTAAAATCTTTTCCTAAGTTAAATCTTAATAATTCCTCATTGGTTAATTCATTAAAAATACGTACATACGAATCCGCAATTTGTCCAAAATTTTGCCGTTTAACTTGGGCATCGTGAATAGTAATGGTAAAGGCAATCCGGTGAATATGGGCTGGAACTCTGTTTAAATCAATTCTTATCTGTTCATCATCCCGCACACCTGATCCGATTCGGTTGTCTCCGCTATAAATAATCGAACCATTTCCACCTGATGGATTGTTATAGAAAACAAAATCCTGATCACTTTGTACCTTTCCAGTTTGCCCTAATAAAAATGCCGAGGCATCCAGATCAAAATTGGATCCTAAATGACTTACATTCCAACCTAACCCGACAACGACATTTTGCAGGCCGGGGTGAGCTTTTGTTAGATCAACTTTTTGCCCCTTGCTAAGAGTAACACCCACACTTTTCACTCCTCATCCATTGTATATATGTACATTATAAATCTATTTTTTAAAAAGGGAAAAACTTCAAGGCGAATTTCTAAATATTTATCTGTTTTTCTACTGTTAAATAATACGAGTATTGAAATGAAAAGTTTCAAAAAATATGTATTAATTGATCATTAGCAGGGATGGGACTATAATACTATAATTAACGCAATTTTATAAAGAGTTTGAATAAAGAGAAATATTATTTTATAATAGAAAGAAAATTTGAATTAATTGTAAAGGGGAAAGTCTATGAAGTTATACATTTCAGTTGATATGGAAGGAATAACCGGACTTGTTGACCATACACACGTTGATTCCGACAAGTTGAATTATGAACGCAGTAGAATAATCATGACAGACGAGGCCAATTATGTCATCACTACTGCTTTTGAGGAAGGGTGTAAGGAAGTCGTTGTAAATGATAGTCACTCGAAAATGAATAATTTATTAATTGAGAGACTCCATCCAGAAACACAATTAATTACTGGTGATGTTAAGCCATTTTCTATGGTTCAAGGATTAGATGGGTCTTTTGCTGGTGCCATGTTTGTTGGCTATCATGCACGGGCATCACTACAGGGAGTTATGTCGCATTCGATGATCTTTGGAGTTCGTAATATGTACATAAATGATGTTGCTGTTGGTGAAATGGGATTTAATGCTTATGTTGCAGGTTATTATGATGTCCCTGTTTTAATGGTTGCTGGTGATGACCGGGCGGCAATCGAGGCAGAGCAGCTTATTCCTAATATTACAACAGCGATTGTGAAAGAGACAATCTCTCGGTCTGCAGCAAAATCGTTAACACCGATCAAAGCCGGACAGATCCTCAGAGAAAAAACGGCTCTTGCAATTAAAAATAAAGGTTTAATAAAACCGTTTACTCCTCCTGATAGACCTTTACTAGGGATTGAATTTGCCAACTATGGACAAGCAGAGTGGGCAAATTTAATGCCAGGAACAGAGATTATCCCTGGAACAACAACGGTCCGTTTTCAAGCCAAAAATATTTTAGAAGCGTACCAAGCAATGCTGGTAATGACCGAATTAGCGATGAGAACAACATTCTGTTAGGAAGTGGTCGAGCATGAAAACTTACTTTTTTAAACGATTGATTGCTATGATTATCACCTTATGGCTCATCATTACCGGGACATTTTTCTTAATGCACTCGGTACCTGGTTCACCTTTTAATGAAGAGAGGACCACAAATGAGCAAATCCAAAAAAACCTTGAATCCTACTATCAGCTCGATAAACCACTTTTAGTTCAATACGGCAATTACTTAATGGCTCTGGTCAAGTTTGATTTGGGACCTTCGATTAAAAAGTCATCCCAAACGGTCAATGATTTGCTTGGAAGAGGCTTTCCCGTTTCGTTTGAACTCGGCTTTTATACGTTGATTGTTGCGATAATATCCGGGATTACCTTAGGTGTGGTCGCCGCCCTTCGCCATAATGGTATCATTGATTACCTGTCAATGAGCATTGCTGTCTTAGGGATATCGATTCCGAATTTTGTATTGGCAACTTTTTTGATTCAACAGTTAGCTGTTAATATTCCAATCTTCCCAGTAGCTACGTGGTCTAGTCCAAAACATATGGTATTACCGATATTGGCACTGGCAACTGGACCGATGGCGATTATCGCTCGCTTAACCCGAACAAGTATGCTTGAAGTTTTAACCCAGGATTACATAAAAACGGCAAAAGCCAAAGGACTTTCACCAGTCAAAATTGTTTTTAAGCATGCATTAAGGAATGCGCTGTTACCAGTAGTAACTGTATTAGGGTCATTAGCCGCAAGTATTTTAACAGGAACGTTTGTTATTGAAAAAATATTTGCCATCCCTGGAATGGGGAAATATTTTGTTGATAGCATCAATAATCGTGATTATCCAGTCATTATGGGGACGACCATCTTTTATAGCGCCATTTTGATATTTATGCTTTTATTAGTGGATTTAGCATATGGAGTGCTAGATCCTCGAATTAAGCTTCATAAAAAGGAGGCGAAATAATGGAACTGCGCAAATATGAAAAACAGAATATTTCGCCAGATGTACCTGATGAATGGTTTGTTCCTTTAATCAAGAGAAATTCAGAAGCAGATGTAGTCGTGAGACCTAGCTTATCGTACTGGAAGGATTCCTGGTATCGGCTTTTAAAAAATAAATTAGCCATGGCTGGAATGGTTTTCTTATTCTTTCTTACGATTCTAGCCATTTTTGGTCCGATGATATCACCTCATTCGATTGAAACACAAAAGTTAACGATGCAGAATTTACCCCCATCGAGTAAGTTTTGGTTTGGAACAGACGATTTAGGAAGAGATGTGTTTACAAGAACCTGCTACGGTGCACGAATCTCTCTATTTGTCGGTTTAATGGCTGCCCTTATTGATTTTCTTATAGGTGTTGTTTATGGAGGCTTTGCAGGTTACAAGGGTGGAAGAACCGATAATTTTATGATGAGATTTGTAGAAATTTTATATGGATTGCCTTATTTGCTTGTTGTCATTTTAGTGATGGTTGTCCTTGACCCTGGTTTAACCACGATTATCGTTGCCCTTTCGATAACCGGATGGGTTGGGATGGCGCGAATTGTCCGGGGACAGGTCTTGCAAATTAAAAATTATGAATTTGTACTAGCTTCAAAAACGTTTGGAACGAAAACTGCCCGGATTATCCGGAAGAATCTGCTGCCAAACACAATGGGACCGATTATTGTTCAAATGACATTAACGATTCCATCTGCCATATTTGCCGAAGCATTCTTAAGCTTTATTGGCCTTGGAATTCAAGCACCGCATGCCAGCTGGGGTGTTATGGCGAATGATGGCTTATCTACGATTCTATCAGGATACTGGTGGCGTTTGTTCTTCCCGACTTTATTTATTTCATTAACGATGTTTGCATTTAATGTTTTAGGTGATGGACTCCAGGATGCCCTAGATCCAAAATTGAGGAGGTAGCAGCATGGAAAAAATCCTTCAAATTAAGGATCTTCACGTATCCTTTTCAACATATGGAGGGGAGGTGAAAGCGGTTCGAGGGGTAAGCTTTGACTTACATAAAGGAGAAACACTAGCGATAGTTGGAGAGTCGGGCTGTGGAAAAAGTGTCACCTCCCAAAGTATTATGAGATTGATTCCTGAACCACCTGGTAAAATACACGGCGGAGAAATTATTTTTAAAAACAATGATTTAATCAAATTAAAAGAACACGAAATGCGAAAAATTCGCGGTGCTAATATCTCGATGATTTTCCAGGACCCAATGACGGCCTTAAATCCTACCATTACCATTGGTGAGCAAATTATGGAAGGGATTGTACAGCATGAGAAACTAACAAGGACTCAGGCGAAAAGGGTTGCCCTAGAAATGTTGAAACTAGTTGGTATTCCTAATCCCGAATTACGGCTAAAACAGTATCCGCACCAGTTTAGCGGAGGGATGCGGCAGCGGATTGTCATTGCCATGGCGCTCGTGTGCCGGCCAGATGTATTAATAGCTGATGAGCCGACAACGGCCCTAGATGTAACGATTCAAGCACAAATTTTGGAGTTGTTTAAGGATATTCAAAAGAAAACAGGAGTCTCCATAATATTAATAACTCACGATTTAGGAGTGGTCGCACAGGTTGCTGACCGAATTGCTGTCATGTATGCTGGGAGAATTGTGGAATTAGGGACAAGAAGAGAAATCTTTTATCAGCCACAGCATCCATATACACAAGGGCTGTTACAATCTGTCCCCCGCTTAGATATAGAAATGGAAGAGCTGATTCCAATTCCAGGCACACCTCCAGATTTATTTTCACCGCCGCTGGGATGTGCTTTTGCAGCGCGTTGCCCATTTGCGATGGAAGTATGTAAACGAGTATACCCGTTTAAAACACAAATGAGCAACAAGCATCATGTAGATTGCTGGTTGCAGGATGAACGGGCGCAAAAATTGGCATCATCATAAGTTTATTTATAAATATAATGACTAGGGGGAAGAAGATGAAAAAGTTTACTACCATGCTGATTGCCGTTATGATGCTATTTGCTTTGGCGGCTTGTACAGCAAATAAGGATGCCGGAAGCGAGCGAAAGGATGACGGAAAAGGAAAGACTAACGAAAAGACAGAAAAGGTTCTCTATATGAATAATGGGCAAGAACCCACTTCATTTGACCCGCCAATAGGGTTTGATGCTGTATCGTGGAATTCCTTGAACAATTTAATGGAAGGTCTAACACGATTAGATGAATCCCATCAGCCCAAAGCAGCGACAGCAAAAAACTGGGATGTCTCAAAGGATGGAAAAACCTATACATTCCATATCCGTGACAACGCAAAATGGTCCAATGGTGATGATATCACGGCGGAAGATTTTGTATTTGCATGGAAACGGTTATTAGATCCGAATACCGGTTCTCCAGCAGCCTTTTTAGCTTATTTTATTGAAGGCGGGGAGGCTTATAACAACGGAAAGGGTTCTGCCGATGATGTGAAGATAAAAGCTGTAGATAAAAAGACCTTCGAAGTGACCTTAATCAGCCCGCAGGCCTATTTCTTAAGTGTCATTTCAAATCCATGTTTCTTCCCAATTAATGAAAAAGTAGCAAAGGAAAATCCAAAATGGTTTTCTGAAGCAAGCACATTTGTTGCTAATGGTCCATTTAAATTAGCCGATTGGAAACATGACAGTGAGTTTACAATGGTCAAAAATGATAAATATTGGGATGCAAAAAATGTGAAAGTGGATAAAGTGCATTGGGCTATGGTTGATGATCCCAATACTGAATACCAGATGTATACAACTGGTGAACTAGATACGTCTCCCGTTCCAGCAGAGCTAGCCGATAAATTGTTTAAAGAAGGCGACGTAAAGGTAGAAGATCAAGCAGGTGAATATTTCTACCGTTTTAATTTGACAAAGGAGCCTTTCCAAAATGAGAATATCCGAAAGGCATTCGCATTGGCTGTTGACCAGAAACAAATGGTTGAGCATGTCACAAACAATAAGGAAAAGCCTGCCTATGGCTTTGTTTCCTACGGATTTAAAGACCCTGACGGCAAAGACTTCCGTAAGAAAAATGGAGACTTAATTAAAACAGATGTTGCGAAAGCAAAAGAGCTTTTGAAAAAAGGAATGGAAGAGGAAAAGTATACGAAACTTCCTGAGGTTACATTAACCTATAGTACTAGTGATACGCATAAGAAAATTGCCGAAGCCTTACAGCAAATGCTCAAGGAAAATTTAGGTGTTGATGTGAAACTAGCGAATATGGAAAGTAATGTATTTGCACAGGACCAAAAAGCATTGAAATTCCAGCTTTCACGTAGTTCATTCCTAGCTGACTATGCTGATCCAATCAACTTCATCGAGAATTTTATCACCGGTTCTCCAATGAACCGTACTGGTTGGAGCAATGCTGAATTTGATCAATTGATTAAAGATGCAAAACATGAAAAAGATGAAAAGAAACGGTTTGAGATGATGTATAAAGCTGAAAAGATTTTATTTAGTGCAGCACCAATTATTCCAATTCACTTCTACAACCAGGTGTACTTACAAAATAAACAGGTAACAGGAATCGTTCGTCACCCAGTTGGTTACTTAGAATTAAAGTGGGCAGATAAAAAATAAAACTGGGAAGGGGATGTTCGTTTGAACATCCCTTTTCCTAAAAACATGAAAGGGGAATTTAGGATGAATCTAGTAAAGCCAAGTCGCCTAAAAAAAGGAGATACTGTTGGTGTCATTGCTCCTGCCAGCCCGCCGAATCTAGATAATCTTGAAAGAGGAATCGGTTTTTTACAGGAGGTAGGTTTAAAAGTCAAGAAAGGGAGAAATGTTAGCAATATATATGGCTATTTAGCGGGCTCCGATCAAGAAAGACTTGAGGATTTACATGAAATGTTTTTAGACAAAGAGGTTAAGGCAGTCATTTGTGCGTGCGGGGGATACGGAACAGGAAGAATTGCAGCAAACATTGACTACGAAATTATTAAAAATAACCCGAAAATTTTTTGGGGTTATAGCGATATTACTTTTTTACATACAGCTATAAGGCAAGAAACCGGACTAGTCACCTTCCATGGTCCAATGTTGGGGTCTGATATCGGAAAGGAAGATACCCATCGATTATCAAAAGATGGATTTTTGCAATTGTTTCAACCAACGGAGTTGACCTATACTGAGCAACTATCACCATTAGAGGTGTTAGTTGATGGTGCAGCAACGGGTGAACTTGCTGGTGGGAACTTGTCCCTCTTAGTTAGTACGCTTGGTACTAAGTTTGAAATAGACACAAAAGGAAAGCTTTTGTTTATTGAGGATATAAATGAAGAACCACGTTCAGTGGACAGGATGCTGAACCAACTTTATATGGCTGGTAAGCTTGAAGAGGCTAGCGGAATTCTCCTTGGAGACTTTTGGGACTGTACATCAAAAAGAAGTCTTTCGTTAACACTAGATGAAGTCATCAGTCATTATATAAAACTAGCAAACAAACCTGCACTAAGTGGATTTCAAATTGGTCACTGCAACCCGCATATTACCATTCCTTTTGGTGTTAATGCGAAGTTAAACACAGCTGAAAAAAGACTATTTATCGAAAGCAGCATCATGTAAAGGACTGATAAATAATGAAGATTGAAACAATTAAAACATTTAGAGTTGCTGTCCCCCTTATTAAGCCTTTCAAAACAGCACTAAGGACCGTTACAACTGCCGAGGCTATATTAGTGAAAATAGACTGTGATAACGGAATCGTAGGCTGGGGAGAGGCTCCCCCAACCGTCGTTATCACGGGTGACAGTTTATTAAGTATTGAATTCGCCATCCACCATGTAATAAAACCTTTTTTAGAAAAGAAAAGTCTTTTAAACTATGAAATGATTTTTCAGGGCCTGAAAACGATTTTAGTAGGAAATCCAAGTGCAAAAGCAGCAGTCGATATGGCTCTTTATGACTGTCTTGCCCAATATTGCAAGTTGCCGCTTTATCAATTCCTTGGGGGCCACAAAAAAGAATTGGAGACCGATTATACCGTAAGTGTGAATGGACCGGAGGAAATGGGTGACGATGCTGTTTCTTACATCCAGCAAGGATTTAATGTATTAAAAGTAAAGGTCGGTAAAGATGATATTAGCACCGATCTCGAACGAATCCGCGAAGTTAGGAGCCGGGTTGGTAACGAAATCAAAATTCGACTGGATGCGAATCAGGGCTGGACCGCAAAGGATGCCATTCGCGCTATCCGTAAAATGGAGGATAGCGGCTTACGAATTGAATTGGTGGAACAGCCTGTAAAAGCGGACGATATTGAAGGACTAAAACAAGTGACTGACAATGTCTCTACGCTTATTATGGCAGACGAAAGTGTTTTTTCACCAAAGCAAGCTTTTCAGGTATTGAAAACAAGAAGTGCTGATTTAATTAATATTAAGCTGATGAAAGCGGGCGGAATCTATCAAGCTCAGATTATTAATCAGCTCGCCGAGACTTGTGGTGTCGAGTGCATGGTGGGCAGCATGATTGAAACCCGTCTTGGCATTACAGCCGCAGCCCATTTTGCTGCAAGTAAGCAAAATATTACCCGTTATGATTTTGATGCGCCGCTTATGCTTGCAAAGGAAATTATTGATGGGGGAATTCAATATAATAATAGATTTATCACGATGCCAACAGAGTCTGGTCTTGGGATTAAAGAGGTAATTATTGAAGGGGGAGTTTCTGTTGGATAAATGGCTCGTAAATGTACCGGTTGCAACAGTTTGGACATCTTTCGATTCGGCCAGGGATATTGATTGGGATGCCGTAACTAATCCCGTTAATATGGCTGCTTGGTTACATGGTTTAACATATGAAACAAGGCTAGGTTTATGTGAGGACAACCTTGTCCAAACGCAAGTTTTATTCGGTCAAGAGGTCTTGCTGATGGAAGAAAAGGAGAATTGGGCACATATCATTATTCCCAGCCAGCCGTCTTCAAAAAATGAAAGCGGCTATCCTGGATGGGTGCCAAAGTCACAATTGGTTAGAAGTGAAGCGGAGTGGAATTTACATGATGGACCAGTGGTAGTTGTAACAAGTCCCAAAGCGATTTTATCTGGAGAAAACATTTTAGAACTATCGTTTCAAACGACACTGCCACTCATTAATGAAGAGGATTCAAAGGTATACGTCAAAACTCCGAAAGGAATTGGTGAGTTAGGTTGGGAAAATATTGTTGTATTTGAAACAATGGCTGCACGTTATAAAGGGATGGGAAGCGATATTGTTTCAGCAGGAGAACAATTTCTTGGCCTACCCTATCTTTGGGGCGGCATGAGCAGTTATGGATATGATTGCTCTGGTTTCAGCTACTCGATGTGTAAGGCAAATGGCTTTATTATTCCCCGCGATGCCCATGATCAAGCAAATACAGGAAAAACAGTTCCATTATCAGAAATAAAACCAGGTGATTTATTGTTTTTTGCCCATGAAGAGGGGAAAGGAAGTATTCATCACGTAGGCATATATTACGGAAATGGGAAGCTACTTCACTCTCCAAACACTGGCAAAACGGTAGAGATTATTTTGTTGGCAGGAACGATTTATGAACGTGAGCTTTGTGCAGCAAGGCGCTACTGGCATGAGACGGAGGCATAATGATGGAAAAATTATTACAGGTTAATAATTTGAAAAAGCATTTCCATTTGGGCCATGGTGAGGTCTTGAAAGCAGTTGACGGAGTATCCTTTCATATCAATAAGGGAGAAACCTTCGGAATTGTGGGTGAATCCGGATGTGGAAAATCTACTGCTGGAAGGACAATCATTGGTCTATATGATCGGACCGAAGGGGAAGTTTTGTATAACGGAAAAAACATTCACAGCTTAAATTCGAAAGACCGGTTTGCTTTTCACAAGCAAATGCAGATGATTTTTCAAGATCCGTATGCATCGCTAAATCCAAGATCAACCGTCAGTGAAATCATTTCTGAACCGATGGAGGTCCATGGTCTGTATCCTAATAAAAAGGATCGTTTGAAGCGAGTTTATCAATTACTTGAGGATGTTGGCTTGAATAAAGATCATGCGAATCGCTATCCTCATGAATTTAGCGGCGGCCAGCGTCAAAGGATTGGAATAGCCCGTGCTCTCGCACTAGAACCCCAATTTATTATTGCCGATGAACCGATCTCTGCCTTAGACGTATCCATCCAGGCTCAGGTAGTGAACTTGTTGAAGCGGCTGCAACAGGAAAAAGGATTAACCTATCTGTTCATTGCTCATGACCTTTCAATGGTAAAGCAATTTAGTGACCGCATCGGTGTTATGTATTTAGGGAATTTAGTCGAACTAACAGCTAGTAAGGAATTGTATAAGAATCCTCTCCATCCCTACACACAAGCCTTGCTGTCAGCAATCCCGATTCCTGATCCTGACATCGAGGATAAACGGGAGCGAATTATATTAACTGGTGAGTTACCAAGCCCCATCAATCCACCAAGCGGTTGTGTTTTTAGAACGCGCTGCTCAATGGCAATGGAAATTTGTGCAACAGAAAAACCAAATTGGCAGGAAATTGATGCTGGTCATTTTGTAGCATGTCACCTATATAATAAAAACAAAACTGGCGGGCACGATTATTCTCAGGTTGCCGTGACGATTTAATCATGAAAATCCTAGAAGCAAAGATAACAGAGGAAATTAAAGGATTAAAAGGTCGGATAGGTTTGGTTATTGAGATTGGAGAGGAACAAATTCAAGTGAATGGTCTTGATGTGTTTCAGTCCGCAAGCTTGATCAAAATTCCTATTTTAATAGAAGCACTAAGGCGATGTGAGGATGGGAAGATGAGTGAGAGTGATCCTGTCCCAATAGGAAAGGAAGCAATCGTGGGCGGGTCAGGTGTCTTGCAGACCCTGTCACCTAATGCATTGTTAACAGTAAAGGACTTAATGACATTAATGATTATTGTCTCAGATAATACGGCAACAAATTTATTAATAGATCTATTGGGAATGAATGTGATTAATCGTTTTATGAGGCAGTTTGGACTAACACGGACTGAACTTAATCGAAAAATGATGGACTTTCAGGCAATAGAGCAGGGAAGAGACAATTATACGAGCCCGCTAGACATTGTTCAATGTTTGAAGTGGATGACGGAAGGGACTGTTCTTTCTAAGGATAGTCAGTTGATTGCGCTAGAAATCATGCGAAACCAGCAGTTTAAAGATAAGCTGCCGGCACAGATGGATCATAATCAGGTGTTAGTGGCCAATAAAACGGGTGAACTTCCAAAAGTGGAACATGATTGTGCAGTGATTCAATATGGAGCGAAAACCGCTTTTGTGTCAGTCTTGATGGACCAGCTAGAAGATTTACATGCTGGAAAGCAAACGCTGAATAAAATGGGAAAACATATTTATGATTATTTAGTTGATTAGAAAGAAAGGGACTGACTTCTGATGAAAGTCAGTCCCTTTCTTATACTATCAGAATTAATAACAATGAACTTTGAGAATTGTCTAGCTACAGCGCCTAGGGGCTAGTGTCCTTCGCTCTCCGCCCTACGATAAGTCAAGCACGGATGCGCTCCGCTCTCCGTGTTTCCTTTATCTCAGTTGGAGTGCTCCAGGCCAAACGCCCCTGACCAAGGCGCTTGCGCTTTTCTATGCATCAGCCTGTTTTTTCTTCTTCCAACGGCTGCGTATATTCATGCTCCCAGAAATCTGCATCTTTAATGCCCAGCTTTACAGGGTCAAATACTGGATCCTTCCCATCTTTAAGCTGTGCTTCGTAGTCTCTTAATATCTTGAAGGCTGGTTTTGATAAAAGGAGAATAGCGATAATATTTAACCATGCCATACTTCCTACACCAATGTCTCCTAACGTCCAGGCAAGCTTTGCTGTCTTCACACATCCGTAGAATACCATTCCAAGAATAGCTACTTTAAGAATATATTCTGACCAGACACGTTTTACTTTTTGGTTAATATAGGCAAGGTTTGTCTCTGCCATATAATAATAGGCCATGATTGTCGTAAAGGCGAAGAATAATAAGGCAATCGCAACAAACGGTGCACCAAAACCTGGCATTACTGATTCAACAGCTGCTTGTGTATAGCCAGGGCCCGGCTGCATATCGCCGAGTGTGGTAACAATCGCTTTTCCATTATCAGGCGTAACATTGTACATTCCCGTAATCAGAATCATAAACGCTGTTGCAGAACAAACAAATAATGTATCAATATAGACGGAAAACGCTTGAACAATCCCCTGTTTGGCAGGGTGGGATACTTCGGCTGCTGCTGCCGCATGGGGAGCAGTTCCTTGACCTGCTTCGTTGGAATAAATCCCGCGCTTCACTCCCCATGAAATTGCCGCACCTAGAATTCCGCCAAAAGCAGCATCTGCGCCGAATGCACTTGAGAAAATGAGTTTTAAAACAGCAGGTAACTGGGAAATATTTAAGAATACAATGATTAATGCTACGATAATATAACCAGTAGCCATGAAGGGGACAACGAATTCAGCAACGCGGGCAATCCGTTTTACTCCACCAAAGATGATGATTGCCAGGAAAAAAACTAAAGCTGCCCCAGTGATTGCAGGTGAAATTCCGAAGGCGTTTTTAATTCCTAATGCAATACTATTCGCCTGTACTCCAGGTAATAGCACGCCAGTGGCAATGACAGTAACAACCGCAAATAAAACTGCGTACCATTTCAATTTTAGGCCTTTTTCTATGTAATAGGCAGGGCCCCCGCGAAATTGGCCATCCTGTTTTACCTTGTAGACTTGTCCTAAAGCGGCCTCGACGAATGCTGATCCTGCACCCAAGAAGGCGATTGCCCACATCCAGAAAACCGCACCTGGTCCGCCATAAGCTATTGCGGTAGCAACACCCGCAATGTTTCCAGTTCCAACTCGGCCGGACAATGCCAGTGATAACGCCTGAAAGGATGAAATACCCGCGTCCGATTTCCCGCCTTTGAACATCAAAGGAATAATGTCTTTCATATGTCTAACTTGAAGAAATCTGGTTGCAAGTGAATAGAATAAACCTACCCCTAAACATAAATAAATAAGTGCCGGGCTCCAGATGATATCACTGAGCCATTTAACAAACTGTTCCATAAATTTCCCCCTTTATCATTTTTCTGATTATTAATATATAACAGAATATTATCTAAAAAAAGAATCTTCCGACTCATTTTTGCAATTTTCATTTATATTAAAAATTTTTTACGATAATAAATAGATCTTTATGGAAGAATAAATGAAAAAAAAGCACGCTGACCGATTTGGGTCAGCGTGCCGATTCGTTAATTAAGTTGATTTACCCGGTCGTTATTTTTTCTAAATGGCCACCAGTTGGCTGTGCCAAATGTTTTCACCATGACTGGTACAAACAATGGAAGGACAATTAATGCGTACAAGGCAAGACCGATTAATAGAATTGTAGCAATTTCGAGCAATGATAAAACGCCAGATGGCATCATTGCGGCGAATGTCCCACCTAAGATGATGGCAGCTGAAATAATGACGGTGCCCATCTTTTTCATCGATTGCAAGATCGCTTGTTCAACCGGTAAATGCCGGTATTCATTGAACCGGTCCATTAAGAAAATACTGTAATCAATACCAAGCGCAACTAATATGACAAAGGCAAAGAATGGTACGGCCCAGCTAATTCCTGAATAACCCAATAAATGGACAAAAATCGATTCTGTTATTGCCATCGAAGTATAGTAGGTTAATATTAATGAACCAATTAGGTAAAGTGGCATAATGATAGAACGAAGTAAAATAATTAAAATGATACTAATCCCTATAAGCATAAGCACAACGGTCCGTGTATAATCTGCCTTGGAAATCATCTCAAGATCATTGTGCATACTAGACACACCACCAATGGCCACTTTTGCATTTTCAAGTTTAGTATCCTTAATTGCTCGTTTGACTGCTTGCTTTATTTCTGGGATTCGATCAATTGCTTCATTGGAATAGGGATTATTATTAAAGACGACATCAATCGTCATTACTTTGTGATCCTGGGACAAATAGGCGTTGAGTGCATGCTCAAAATCCTTGCTATCCAGCACGTTCTGCGGAATATAAAACCCGTTTTGTTTCTGCTTTGATACATCCGTCAGATAATCTTGGGCAGAATTAAGACCATCAGATACTTGATATAACCCATCAGCACTTTGGGTTAGGCCGTCTGAAAGCTGTGAGATTTGGCTACCCATGTTTTCAAAGCCTGTGAGGAGTTGCTGCTGCCCATTCTTCAAGCCGTCTAATCCGCCGGAAACCTGAGGTATCCCTTTAGAAATTATTTCTCCTTGACCGTTTTCCATTTTATTAAGAGCCGTTTCGAGCTCTTCGATTCCCGTTAATAGCTGTTCCATACCTTTTACAAGTTGTTCTTGACCGGAAGTTAATTCTGCAAATTTACTATTTGTAAAATTAATTCCATCAATCGCACCTTGTAGTCCAACATTATATCCTTTCAATTTTTCTCTGATTATTGCTGTGTTTGTTTGTGAATCATTTATTACTTTTTTAATAGCTTGATAGTCTTGGTTTTGTCCGATATCATGATAATCTTTTTCAAGATTAGAAAAGGATTGATTCGTTGTTAGTAAAATTTGGTTTAATGAATCTACATCTTGAGCAATCCCAGTATAATTTTCTTTAAGTGCCGTTATCCCTGAGCTAACTTTATTATAGCCCCCAATCAATTGTTTACTACCCGATAAAACCTCTAGAGATTTAGTTTTGATTTCAAAAAGACCTTTTCGAATTTGGGTAGTGCCACTCGAACTTCCTTTAAGTCCCTGTTCAATTTCTGAAAGATGACCTTGAATGGTACCCATACCCGTTTTTAATTGGTTCGTCCCCGTAATTAACTGACTAATTCCATTTGTTGCTTCCTGGATTTTGGGCTGATTTGCGGCCATCTGTCCGCCAGCTTCAGAAAGACCGTCTCTGATTTTTTTAATCCCATCATTTCCTTTGCCCAGTCCGTCCCCAAGACTTCCCACTTGTTTTGAAAGGTAAAAATCATCAATCGGAGTGCCAGTCGGGCGGGTGATAGAACGAATCGTTTTAACAGCAGTTACTTTACTCAGCTCCTGGCTAATTGATTCAGTAAGGGCTATATAGTCGGATGTGTTCATTTTATCATCGTTTTTAATGACAATTTGCGTCGGCATCGATTCACCGGGGCCAAAGGAGTCAGAAATGATATTGAAGCCTTTTATCGAAGGATAATCATCGCTTATTTCCTCAAGAGAATTAAATGATAATTGATCTTTATAGGTGAATAAGAATGGAACTGAAATAATGGCGACAATGATTAAAGCAATCAACGGTCGTGCTAGTGCAAATTTTCCGGCAAATCCCCAGAATTTACTATCACCATGCTCAAGTTTGCCTTTGGATGGCCAAAATAGTTTTTTTCCAAGTACTGCCATAAAAAATGGAACTACTGTAACGAGGGCAATTAACAGAATCGCAACCCCAACAGCAACGGCTGCTGCCGATTTGTAAAGCTGAAAGGTTGAAAAACCAATAGATGCAAATCCAATTAAAACCGCAAAACCACTAAATAAAACAGTTTTTCCAGCAGTTCGATACGTGGTAATAATGGCTTCAATAACATGTTCACCTTTAGCAAGTTCCTCCTTAAAACGGCTAAGAAGCAAAATACAATAATCCGTCCCTATCCCGAAAAGTACTGCGACTAAGAAAATTTGCGTAAAGGTGGATATGGGGAAATTAACGTTATCAACTAATAAACTAACAATGGATTGGGCGGTAAGATAACTGAATCCTACTGTCACTAACGGTATAATTGGTGCAACAGCAGATCTAAATACTAAGAGTAAAACAACCAAAATGAATCCAACAGTGATGCCTTCGGTTTTTTTCAAGCCTTCTTGTGAATTAGTAACAAGATCCTCATTAATCACCCAGCTGCCAGTATAATAATGATCAAGTTTGACATGGTCAATCACTTGATATAAATCTTTTGAAATATCTTTTGCCTCTCGCCCATTTGCTGTCACTTTCAGCGATACGAGGATCGTTTTTCCATCCTTTGACACAAGCTGACCCTTCAATTGTTCCTGATTGAAATGGGTAAGAATTTCAGTAATGCCGAGTTCATTTTTGTTCTTTTCAAGCTGCTTAACAGCTTTTTCGGCCTTCGAAAAATCTCCATTCGTTAGCTTTTTATCACTATGGAATACGAGTGCTGTTTGCAAATAGTTGCCTTTGTTTTCACTTGACTGTACATCTTTAAGAATTTTTTGCGCAATCGTAGAGGTGTACCCTTGTGGAACGGAAATTTGTCCTTTCTCACGCACGAGAGTTTCCATATTCGGAGCTACCATAAAAAGAGTAGTGATAACGAAAATCCAAGCGACTAAGATAATCCATTTTCCTTTAATTATCGCTCTCACTTTTCAATTCCTCCCAATTCTTCCTGTTTCTTGTTGTCCAATATCAGGGCCAATTTTTCATAAGTATTGATAAAAGTGGTAATTTCAGTTTCGTTAAATTGCGTAATAATCGACTCGACTAATAGTGTAACTTTTTCTTGGCAATTTTGGTAAAGATTAATCCCTTCATCGGTTAAAGTTAAATAAACAACTCTTCGATCGTTTTCATCACGCGTCCTTAGAATCAGTCCTCTGTCGGCCATCCGATTGATAATCGCTGTAATCGCACTTTTATTCACCTGAAAAGCATCCGCTAGTTCCGTCGAAGTACATTCCCCGGACTGATGGATATACCTTAATGTGAAGTGCTGATCGTTTGTCAATTCATTGCTAAGCTGTCCTTTAATTAACGACTCGGCTTTTTTATGTACTTGAAAGGAAACGGTTACATAGCGGTCAATTAATTCTTGAATAATCTTGTTGTCCATTGTGATTTTTACCTCCTCGGAAAATTAGTTAAACCATTTAACTATTCACTTGTTAAACTATATAACGGATTAAGTAATAGTGTCAATTAATTACTTGGTTCAATTTTTTTTTAAGGAAAAGTTAAGGAATGAATTTAATAATAGGCTTATTCAAAAAAAACATCGGGTCCCTTGGATCAAAAAGGAGTAAGTGAACATGAAAAAGTGGATTATTATCGTTATTGGTGTAGTGGTAATTGGTTTTGTGGGATACCAATGGTATGGTTCAAAAACAAATGCCCAACAAGGAACAACACAAATTCGAACTGCTGTTGTTCAAAAAGGGAAACTAGACGTAAAAATAAGCGGCTCGGGAACCGTGCAGCCGGTTACAAGTGAAGATGTTAAATCGAATATTAATAATAATGACGTAGATGAGGTACTTTTCTCAGCTGGAGAAGAAGTCAAGAAGGGGGATGTACTGATTACATTTACAGATGGAAGTGACCCGGTAACAGCACCTATGGATGGTATTATTACTACCCTATCAGTTTCGTCCGGAGAGCGAGTGACAGTTGGCCAAGTTGTTGCCCATATAACAAATTACAACGATTTGCAAACAATAGTACAAATTGATGAGTTAGACATTTCGAAAATAAAACTAAATCAACCTGTTACGATAAAAGTAAATGCTTTTCCCGAGCAAACATTTGTGGGAAAAGTTACAGCGATAGCTAATGAAGGTTCAGCAGCAAATGGGGTTTCTACCTTTGATGTGACTATTCATTTTGATAAAGGAAGTAACTTAAAGGTTGGGATGAGTACTGAAGCGAGTATTTTAACTGCAAGTAAAGACAATGCGTTATATGTCCCAGTCGATGCGGTTCATTCAATGAATAATCAAAAATTCGTTATTGTTGCTTCATCAGACTCCAATAATCAAAATATTACTACGGAACAGAAAACGGTTAAAACCGGATTAGCTAATGAAGACTTTGTTGAAATCACAGAAGGTTTAACAGAAGGAGAAGTTATTCGCTTGCCACAATTGGCAAACAGTAAAACGAATGGACAAATGATGCAAGGTGGATTTGGTGGATTTGGCGGTATGGGAGGCATGAATCGTCAGTTCCGAAATAGTACTGGAGGTGAAAATAGGCAATTTGGTGGCACCACAACTGGAAGGAGTGGTAATTAATGAGCACCCCTATCATTAAAATAAGCAATCTTATGAAAACCTATAAGCTTGGTGGTGAATCCGTCCATGCCTTAAATAATGTCTCATTGGATATTAACAAAGGTGAATTTTTAGCCATTATCGGACCTTCCGGTTCAGGTAAATCCACTTTGATGAATATGATAGGCTGTCTTGACCGACCAGATTCAGGTCAATATCTATTAGATGGAAAAGATATCGGAAGAATGAATGATAACCAATTGGCAGAGATACGAAATCAAAAAATCGGCTTTATTTTTCAAAATTTTAACCTTTTAACGAAATTAACAGCGCTTGAAAATGTAGAACTGCCATTGTTATATGGAGGGGCTTCAACAGCAGCCCGCCGAGAATTTGCTTTAGAGGCTCTATCAAAGGTAGGGTTGTCTGAGCGGGCCGGTCATTTGCCAACCCAGCTGTCAGGCGGTCAACAACAGCGGGTCGCCATTGCAAGAGCATTTGTTGGAAGTCCTTCCATTCTGCTAGCTGACGAGCCTACAGGAGCACTTGATAGCAAAACAAGTAAGGAAATCCTTCAAATTATGAACGAATTAAATGAAGCAGGAAACACGATTATATTAATTACACATGATTTATCCATCGCAAAACAAGCAAAAAGAATGGTTAGTATCCAGGATGGCCAGCTTTTTGAGAGTGGGGGGGATCTCCATGAGAATATTTCAATCTATTAAAATGGCACTTCGCAGTATTAAAAGCAATAAACTCCGATCGATTTTAACGATGCTGGGAATTATTATTGGTGTATCTTCGGTAATTGTTTTAGTGTCCATAGCACAGGGGTCGGCTACTAATGTTACCAATCAAATTAACCAATTAGGTACAAACCTATTAACGGTAAATACCTTTGGAACAGATTTAGCATTAACGGAAGATAAAATAGGCGACTTAAGTAAATTGAGTGGTGTAAAGGCCATTGCGCCGGTCATTTCAGGTCGAGTCAATGTAAAAAAGGATAGAACGTCTTCCCAAGTAACCTTAACAGGAACTACCGGGGCTTACTCTTCTGTTCGTGATGCAAAGGTTAGTCAAGGGCGATTTTTGACTGACCTTGACATCGAGTACAGACAGAAAATAGCAGTTCTTGGCGCAAATACAGCCGCTACCTTTTTTGGAACGGATAATCCTGTTGGTCAATATATTCAGGTGGATGGGACTTCTTTCAAAATAGTGGGTGTATTGGCCTCAAAAGGCAGTTCACTTGGCCAAAGCGGTGATGATGTAGTAATCGTCCCACTTAGTACCGGAGAAAGATTAGTAAAAACAACAAATATTAATCAGGTATATATTCAAGGAAAAAGCGAGCAGCAAATGGATCTTGTGATGACTGAGGTTGAAATGAAAATGGCATCGATGTTTCCAAATAAAAGTGATTCCTATACCGTTACCAATCAGAAGGATTTAATGGACACTATGAGCTCCGTTACCCAAACAATGACAATGATGTTAGGTGGAATCGCAGGGATTTCCTTACTCGTCGGTGGAATTGGAATTATGAATATCATGCTCGTTTCCGTTTCCGAACGGACGAGGGAAATTGGAATCCGAAAGGCAATTGGTGCCAAAAGGCGGGATGTTCTGTTGCAATTTTTAATCGAAGCAGCCGTCTTAAGCTCGATGGGAGGAATAATTGGAATTCTTGCCGGAATTGGGCTTGGTAAAATCATTTCAACGGCATTGAGCTTAACAGTAACCTATTCGACATCTGTTATTTTGCTAGCATTTATCTTCTCGGTTATCGTCGGAATTGTATTTGGAGTATTTCCTGCCAATAAAGCTTCGAAATTAAACCCGATTCAAGCATTGAGACATGCATAAAATATTAAACAGCGGAACGCTCCTGTCGCGGCCGCTTTGTTTGCTATATAATTAAAATTATCGTAGTCCTTTTAAGGGAGAGGTAGAGATGCGTTTATTAGTGGTAGAAGACAATCTTCCATTATTGGAATCCATTGTACAGTTATTGTCGGACGAGTTTGAGGTGGATCAAGCATCGAACGGAGAGGATGCTCTTTTTTTGGCGATGCAAAACATACATGATTGTTTAGTTTTAGATGTGATGATTCCGGAAATCGATGGCTTTGAAGTATTACAGACGATTCGAAAGGAAGGCTTGAAAATTCCTGTTCTGTTCCTTACTGCAAGAGATTCTTTAGAGGATCGTGTAAAAGGATTAGACAGTGGCGGTGATGATTACTTAGTAAAACCCTTTCAGGCTGCCGAATTAAAAGCGCGAATCCGCGCGCTGTTAAGACGAAGTGGGAGCTTAACAACCAATCAAACGATTCAATTTCGAGGGATAGAACTCTTGGGGAAGGAACGAGATATTCTCGTTGATGGCGAGCCGATTAAACTTACCTCCAAGCAATATGAATTGTTGGAATACCTGATTCAAAATAAAGGAGCCATATTAACAAAAGAGCAAATCTATGATCGTGTTTGGGGCTTTGACTCTGATACAACCATTGCCATTGTTGAAGTGTTCATGCACCATCTCCGCAAAAAATTAGAACCGTTTGGCTATCATGCCGATATTAAAACCATACGTGGAGTAGGCTATATGCTGAATGAAGAATAGGAGTCGCAAATGTTTCGACAAACACATATCCGACTTACAGTTTTAAATTCACTTGTGTTTATTATCTTAATCAGTATCCTTGGGAGCATCATCTATATTTATACGGAGAATAGATTATATAAGAATGTTAACCAGTCGTTACTTGAATCAGCTTATCAAAAACAGCAGTCCTTGACGAGACAAGGTGTAAATGATGCTGGACCAGGTCCAAGATTCATGCAGAGAGATCCAAGGATCATGATATTATTATGGGATAAGGATCATATAGTTGAGCCAAACCGTGAATCAGCCATTTTTCAGGGTAACGAAAAGATCGTTAAGCCCCAAAAAATAGATACTTTTCAAGATATTAAAGTAGAAAATTTCTCTTATCGGTATTTAGCCTTCCAAGTCGAACATCCGGTATATGGGAAATTAACTTATCAATTCATTCGCAATGTGAATTCAGAACAGGAATTATTGGATCAGCTTTTATTAATCATGCTGATTGGCTGTGGTGTTGGGGTACTTTGTGCGGTAGCCTCAGGATATTTCTTAGCTGGCAGGGCGCTCGTCCCGATTAAGAATGCCTGGCAAAAGCAACAGGAGTTTGTTTCTGATGCCTCGCACGAGTTACGAACACCACTGGCGGTTATCCAAGCCAAAACAGATTTGCTTTTCCGTGCTCCAGCAGCAACAATCCAAGAAAAGATTACAGATGTTTCAACGATTTCAAAGGAATCGAGACGTCTTTCTAAATTGGTTACAAATTTGTTAACACTAGCTAGATCTGATTCTGATCAAATTGAAATGAAGAAGGATATTTTCCAACTAGACGAGCTTTTAAAAGAAATTATTCAAGATTACGAAGAAATAGCCATGTATCAAGAAAAGTTGTTACGTTTAGATGCAGATGAGCCTGTTAGATTTTTGGCAGATAAAGAAAGGATTCACCAGTTGATTGTTATTCTTTTGGACAATGCCATGAAATACACGAAGGAAGGCGGAGAAATCCTTCTCTCATGTACACAAAGTCACTCTTCGATTTATCTTCAGGTTAAAGATAATGGAATTGGCATACCCGAAAAAGACATAACAAAAATCTTTGATCGTTTCTATCAAAGTGATAAAGCCCGGACTGCCGCAGAAGGAACAGGGCTTGGATTATCGATTGCAAAATGGATCATTGAGAAACACCACGGAAAAACGAAGGTCCAAAGCACCATTGGTCAGGGAACAACAATTGAAATAATTTTTCCAAGAGCCCAAAAAAGTTAATTTTGGGTTCTTTTTTTAAGAAAATCTTAAGGAATTCCTTTCATAATGAGTGTATCAATGGCACAAACAAATGTTGTGCACCATGAATATCTGAAGGGAGAAATATATTAATGAAAAAAATGAGAAAGGCACATTTATGGATCGGCTTAATTGCTTCCGTATTAATTTTTATCGAGTCTGTGACTGGATTGTTGATGAATGAGCCGTGGTTAATTGGTCAATCACAAATTGAAGTGGGAAGAGGTAATTTCCAACCGGGACAATTTAATCAAGGACAAGCTACCCAAGGAACGACACCAGATTCAGGCCAAGCTAACGGCCAAACTGATGGTCAGTGGCAGGGACAGAATGGTTTTAATGGAGGTGGACAATTTCAGGGCCAGCGAGGATTTGGCGGCAACGGAAATTTTAACGGAGGATTTCGAGCACGGGAGTCTCAAGGAATGCTAGGCACTATTCGTAGCCTCCACGAAGGAAGAATTGGCAATACAAACATTAAGTGGATAATGGACTTAGCTGCCATTGCGATGATTTTTCTAACTGGTTCAGGTATTTATTTATCGATAAAGGTTCTCCGTGCGGAGAGGAAGAGAAAGAACCGTCAGAACGATGACCTAGAGGGAATATCAAACTAAAAAATAGGCTGCCGAGAATCATCGGCAGCTATTATTTTGGCTTCAATATGCATGTGAAATATTTCTATCCAAATGATGATTTCCTTTTTTTTCTATTCAACAATAACTGTTCCTTTATACATTTTCATACCACAGCTAAAGGTGTATTCGCCTGTTTTATCAGGAGTAAAGGTTAATTTCGTTGTACCGGTTTTAAGGTTGATGTTGTTTAAATTAAAATCTGGCATCATAAAGGTTGAAAAGCAGCTATTATTACCGGGATTTTCAATTTCAAGTTCCACTGGTACACCTTTTTTTACGCGGAGTACGTTAGGAGTGTACCCTTTATTAGTGACTTGCATCTTGATTTTTGGAGTACTTTCTTTCGTAACATCCACTTCCGTTTTATCAGCGGTTGAACCGCTTGCATCTTGGTTAACTTGTGTTTGTGCTTGAGCTGAATCATTTTTACCAGGAATTTTGACCATATCACTGCTATACATAAATAAAAACAAAGATACAATCACAACTCCTCCTGCAATAATGGCAAAAGGCGAAAGCTCTTCTGTATCAAGGGTAAATTTATTGTTCGTTTCCACGAAAATAAACGCTATCACGAATCCAATAATGACCACATAAAAGCCTAATAAAATACCCAACAAAATTGTCGGATTGATAAATTGGATAAAGACACCAAGTATTGCGCCAATGATTCCGCCCATCAACCCAGAAATAGATCCCATGAGGATGGCCAAAATTCCGACGGGATGTCCAGCTAAGAATCCAATCACAAAACCAATAATCATACTAACACCAACGACTAGAAACATCTCACCAGAGAGAATTCCGGTGATACTACCGGAAAGAAGTCCAGTTATGACCGCAATAACCATGCTGATCATAATTCCTGATAGGTTCGTCAGTTTATCTTTATTATGGTATACAAGATAAATAGAATAACCGGTGCCAATAGCAACGATCGCTGCTGAAATAATCGAAAAAACTGTCATTTTATAGCTCCTCTTATGTGAATTTAATAGATTGAATAAAATAAACAACATAAGAGTATTATAAATGCAAATACCCAATTCAAATTTGTATATTACGTGATTAATATGAATTTTTTATGAATCTTGCTGAAGATAATTGTTCAGGAAGAATATTGGGAGAAGGCTATTTATCTATTTCTTTATCAAGTGTATTTTTATAAATTCTCTTTAGGGCTTCATTTTGCATTTTGATGTAATCAAGTAAAAATTCTTTTTCTTCTTCCTCTTGCTCGAATTCATTCTTTTCATCTTTCTTCATGCACATCACCCCGTTTTTTCTAATAATTGCATTTTAACCTACTTATTGTTTAGTTTAAAGAGGAGAATGGTGAGTATTTGAGGCAATTGATAAAAATTTTCCACGATAGAATTGACTTTTGAACTTGGGAACTATATAATTTTCAAAAAATACTATTGAAACAATGACGGGGATTAGTAAATTGAAAATGTCTTACCAAGAGAGGAAACCACTGGTGCGAGGTTTCTTAAGACGATCATTTGAACCTGCCTCCGAGTTCTGTATCGGATTAAATTGAAGATACATGCGGATAAAGTCCGTTATCATGGAAAGAGTATAAAGCAATGGCTTTATGAATTTAGGGTGGTACCGCCAGGCCTTGGTCCCTTTTTAGGATCAAGGCCTTTTTATATTCAAAAAAATAATGAGGTGTCAAAAAATGGCTAAAGAATTTGTAAAAGATGTCACTGCGATGGACGAGGATTTCGCCCAGTGGTATACAGATGTAGTTACGAAAGCAGATTTAATTGATTATTCAAGTGTTCGCGGTTCGATGATCATCCGTCCATACGGATATGCTTTATGGGATAATATTAAAAATGAACTTGATCACCGTATCAAAGAAACTGGGCATGAAAATGTTTATATGCCATTATTTATTCCAGAAAGCTTGCTGCAAAAAGAGAAGGATCATGTTGAAGGCTTTGCACCTGAAGTAGCATGGGTTACCCATGGTGGGTCTGAACCATTAGCAGAAAGATTGGTTGTCCGCCCAACGTCAGAAGTTCTTTTTTGCGAGCATTACAGTAATATCATTCATTCGTATCGTGATTTACCAAAACTATATAACCAATGGGCAAATGTTGTCCGCTGGGAAAAAACAACTCGTCCATTCCTTCGTACCTTAGAGTTTTTATGGCAGGAAGGACATACAGCCCACGCGACTGATGAGGACGCCATGGAAGAAACGATTAAGATGCTGAATGTTTATGCTGAACTTTGTGAAACGATTCTTGCTATTCCAGTTGTAAAAGGGCAAAAGACGGAGAAGGAGAAATTTGCTGGTGCAAAAGCAACTTTCACGATTGAAAGCTTAATGCATGATGGTAAAGCACTGCAATCAGGTACTTCTCACCATTTTGGTACTGGATTTGCCGAGGCGTTTGGAATTCAATACACCGACAAAGAAGGAAAACTGCAATATGTGCATCAAACATCATGGGGCTTTACAACAAGGATTATCGGTGCCTTAATCATGGTACACGGTGACGACCGCGGACTTGTGATTCCACCAAAAGCAGCTCCAACTCAAGTCATGATTGTGCCGATTGCCCAGCATAAAGAAGGGGTCCTTGATTTTGCCTATGATTTGAAGAAGTCGCTTGGACAGGTTGCACGTGTCAATATTGATGCAAGTGATAAAAAGCCAGGCTGGAAATTCAACGAATACGAAATGAAGGGAATCCCAGTCCGACTTGAAGTGGGACCAAAAGACATCGAAAATAAACAGGTTGTGCTGGTAAGAAGAGATACCCTTGAGAAAGTAATCGTTCCTTTAGAGCAATTAGATACAAAGCTTGTGGAATTATTGGATGACATTCAATCAAATTTATATAACAAAGCATTAATGCATCGTGAAGAAAGAACATCAATTGCTGAAAACCTTGTGGAATTAAAAGAAACTCTAGAAGCAAAACCTGGTTTTATCAAAGCGATGTGGTGCGGCGAATTAGCCTGTGAGGAAAAAATCAAGGAAGATACAGGAGCAACATCAAGATGTATCCCATTTGAGCAAGAACAGGTCTCAGATAAATGTGTTTGCTGCGGAAAAGACGCGAAACAAATGGTTTATTGGGCAAAAGCATACTAAAAATAACTTTTTGACAGGGCTCTTCCATACTGGAAGAGTCTTTTTTGACTCTGTTAATTATTATTTTTGTTTATGGTAATTGGACCAGAGATTTAATCACCTTTACGGTCGCCTATCCCCAATCTAAGTGACCAGATTCTCTGTTTTTCCATGGATAGGGTAGCGTAGAAGCAGACCTCTATAAACCAATATTTCAACAAAGCTCTTTTTTCATAGATTGTTACTTTTATTGAAATGTATGGATGATCTGACAACTACCCTTCGATTAGCTGATATATCATAAAAAGTCGCTGATAAAGCAACAAAACCCCTGAATAAGCTAAATATAGCAAGCTCTTTTTAGAGAAAAATTGGGGGATTTCGCATTTATAATCATGAAGAGAATAAAAATTGCCATCCGAATCAATGGAAATAGGCAGATTTAGTAAAAAAAGCAACAATATTTGCGAAAACAGCCTTCAACAAAGACTTTTTTATCAAAACCTTCATTTTTTTCGAAAGGAATAGGCGAAAAGGTTTTTATAGTCAAATTATTTTTGCTCCCAAAGTGTAAAGGATTTTCAATAATTCTAGCGAATGTATTACTATCAGAGGAGGAAAAGATTATGAAACCGATCCTAAATGATTTTCCAGAAGAGTTTTATACTGAGAGATTGTTCATACAAAAGCCAATGCCTGGAGATGGGAAAGCGGTATATAAGGCAATTCAGGCATCATTAAATGAACTGAAGCCTTGGCTGCCGTTTGCACACAAAGAACAAATACAACAGGATGTAGAGGCAAATATTCGGGACGCACACGCCAAGTTTTTAATCAGAGAGGATTTAAGACTGCACATATTCAATCGGGAAACAGGAGAATTCATCGGTTCTTCTGGTTTACATAGAATCAACTGGGATGTGCCAAAGTTTGAAATTGGTTATTGGATTGATACGAGATATACTGGAAAAGGCTACATGACTGAGGCAGTAGAGGGAATCATGAATTTTGCTTTCAGTGAGTTAAAAGCAAGAAGGGTTGAGATTCGCTGTGATCCTAGAAATATAAGAAGTAAAGCTATTCCTGAACGATTAGGTTTTGTTTTAGAAGGAATTTTAAAAAATGATGGTACTTCTGCAGATGGCAAAGAAATTCGCGATACATGTATATATGCAAAAATAAAGTGATAAATGAAAGAAGAGCCCGACTAGGAGGTCGAGCTCTTCTTTCAATCAAGGAGATATCTTTTCAAGTAGAATTTTGTAATCGCCAAATATTCACGGGTATAGGATTTGAACACTGCCTTCAATGGGGTTTTTGCCGGTAGTCCATTCACAGCTAAATCCTGATCACGGGCAATTGAAATCGCTCGATAGAGATGGAAATTATTAGTAACGATAAGTCCGAGGTTAGCATCTTGTGGGATCAGCTTTTTTGAAAAACTAATATTTTCATAGGTATCAGTGGAACGATCCTCTAAAATAATCCTCGACTCACCAATCCCTTGCTTTACTAGTTCTCTTTTGATTGATTCCGCCTCAGAAATTTCTTCTCCAGGACCTTTTCCTCCTGATGCAATGACGAGTGTTTCTTTGTTTTTCTTTAAATACGCAGCTGCGGCATTAATTCTGCTAGCAAATGCCAGTGAAGGGACCGTACCTTTCACTCTTGCCCCAAGCACGATTAAATAATCTGCGTTCTTTGGTGCTTCCACATGGCTATACTGACTTATTTTAAATTGCAGCAGGCCAACATAGATCACTCCAAAAGCCACTAGAAAACCAAGTGTTGATATCATTCTTTTCTTTTTCTTCATCTTTTCCAATCCATTTCTACATTATTATTAGCAATCGCATTAAGAGTACAATCATATTTTGATAGTACCATAAAATAACATTTTTTGATATTTTTTTAAAAAATGAAAAAGGCACATAAACTTTCATGTGCCTTTAAGCCATCGATATTAGTTTTTTATTCACAAACCCAGGAAAGTCCTAGTGTTCCAACACCTGTATGGACACCGGCAACGGTTATTAGCATCAAGATTTCTGTTTCTAAATTTGGAAGTGTTTCCTTAATATATTTTTCAAGCTCGGTTGCTTTTTTAAGGTCATTAGCATGGACGATGGCTACTTTACTGACCGTTTTTGTTTCAAGGTCTTCTTTTAATTTATTTACCAGCCAGGCTATGGCCTTTTTTTCGGTACGAACTTTATCTTTAATCCTTGCTGCTCCCTCTTCAATCGATAAAATCGGCTTGATATTAAAAAGAGAAGCTAATATTTTTTGACCTCCGGATACTCGACCGCTTTTCTGAAGCTGATCTAGATTTGATGGAACTAAATACAATCGAGTGTGTTCGCGTAATCCCTTTAATTGTGTAACCACTTTATTAACATCAAGCCCTTGTTCTACTAGGTCAATGCCTTTTTTTATTAAAAATGAAAGTGGGAAAGAACCTGTTTGTGAATCAATGGCATACAGTTTAAAGTCTTCCATCTCAGCAGCCATGACCGATGATTGATAGGTACCAGTTAAAGTACTAGAAGCATGAATGGCGATACCAAAATCGTAGTTTTCCTTTAACTCCTTATAAAGATCCACAAAGTCTGAAATTGACGTCTGGGAGGTTTGGAATTTCCCTTCTTCATCTTTCATTCGTTCATAAAATTCCTGTTCAGTAATATCAACCGTTTCTTTGTAGAATTCATTGTTAATGACAACGTGCAAGGGAATAACATGTATTTGATGCTGCTCAATAAATTCTTTGCTGAGCGAAGCCGTTGTGTCGGTAATCCACGCAATTTTTGCATTGTTCATATTAATCCTCTTCCTTCAGTAGAATTCTCTAAATAGTGCCCGTAACACATGTTCGTTTATTCATTACATAAATAATGACCGAGGTCATGTTGTCTTGTTAACCAGATTCAACAATACAAGAATGAATACTTTCCTACTAGTTATATTTGTCATGTTGAAAAATGAAAACTTTGTGAAGTTTTGTGGTTGAAAAAGAAGGTGAAATCTAAAGGAATCCCCAGTTAGAAACCTAATTTTCAATGAGGTTTCTTTTTGGTAAAAAGCAATAACATCTTCGATTTCATAGAAATTCAGGATGATTGGTTTAGATCAAATTATTCAAAAATAACAATATGTGATTTAAATCACTTATCCATTGCGTTAAATTTCATATAATCACTATGCACATAGTAAAAACACACAAGGAGTGTTTAGTTTGTTAAATCAAAAAACAATTGAAATCATTAAATCAACGGTACCAGTACTAGAAAAACATGGAGAAACAATTACCACTCGATTTTACCAATTGATGTTTGGGAACCATCCAGAATTATTAAATATTTTTAATCATGCCAATCAAAAACAAGGCAGACAGCAAAAAGCACTTGCAGGAACGGTATATGCCGCTGCCATGTATATTGATAATCTTGAAGCGATTCTTCCAGTGGTAAAACAAATTGCTCATAAACATAGAAGTCTTGGAATTAAGCCTGAACATTATCCAATTGTTGGTAAACACCTTTTATTAGCGATTAAGGATGTGTTAGGAGAAGCAGCAACAGATGAAATCATTGATGCCTGGGGACAAGCATATGCTGTAATCGCTGATGCCTTTATCAGTGTTGAGGCAGAAATGTATGATGAAGCGGCGAATAAGCAGGGAGGCTGGGACGGTTTCCGCAACTTCGTTGTGGACCGAAAAGTGGTCGAAAGCGATGTTATTACCTCTTTCTACTTAATGCCTAAGGATAATAGGGGAATTGCTGATTTTATCCCGGGTCAATATATTAGTATTAAACTAGAAATTGTAGGTGAAAAGTACACACATATTCGCCAATATAGCCTCTCTGATGCTCCTGGTAAGGATTATTATCGGATCAGTGTTAAGAGAGAGGCAGGAACCGTAAATCCTGATGGAATGGTGTCCAATTATTTACATGATGGTGTGAACGTTGGAGATGTTTTAAAAGTAAGTGCCCCTGCAGGTGATTTTGTTTTAGATACGGAGAAAAATACTCCTGTTGTGTTACTTAGTGGTGGAGTAGGTTTAACACCAATGATGAGCATGTTAAAAACTGTTGTTGAAATTCAGCCAGAACGTAGTGTTACATTCGTCCATGCAGCTGCAAATGGGAATGTTCATGCACTAAGAGGAGAAGTAGAGGATTTGTCTGAACTTGAAAACGTAACTTCCTATTTCTACTATGATTCGCCTACTGAAGAGGACCGACGGAACAATCGCTTTGATGTTGAAGGTTATGTAACACGCGAATGGCTGAAAGAGAAATTGTCCATCAAGGATGCAGATTTTTATTTCTGTGGACCGGTTCCTTTTATGAAAACCGTTAATCGCTCATTATTAGAACTAGGAGTTAAGGACGGAAGAATTCATTTTGAATTCTTTGGACCTAAGGGGAATTTAGAAGAATAAGAAACAGTAAGCCGGCTTCTAACAGAAAGCTGGCTTTTTTTGTTGTATAGGAAATTATAAAATAATTAATTGTGGATAAATTGAAATAGTTCTCTGAATCCAGCTCCAGCGCCCAGCGGCTAGTGTACTTCGCTCTCCGCCCTACGATAAGTCAACATCGAATCGCTATCGCTCTTCGTGTTTCCTTTATCTCAGTTGGAGCGCTCCAGTCCATACGCCGCTAAACGGGCGCTTGCGCCTTTTGTTCTGAATTTCATCATGAATTATCATAAATAAATTACTATGATTAGCTAAGGTAGGATAAAATACCAATTAAACATTTAAATCAGGAAAAAAAAGGGCATGCCGATCCGTTGTCCAATCCAATAGGAAAGAATCATCGGTACGAACATAATCTGGAATCCACTTGTGGATTCCTTTTATCATCCCTGGAAATGTTAAGAAATTTCGAACCTTAAAGTATTTGTAGTAATATGTAGGAGTTGAAAGTTTGATTCAAATCTTAACTATGATTAAATTAAAGAAAAGGCCAGAAAGGATGAATTTCATGAATAAAAATGTCATACGTTCGATTACTGCCATAGCCGTATTATTTTGCCTCCTCTGGCTTATCGGGCTTGGCTGGGCAGTCGGTGAATATTATGCTGGAAAACCGGAGAAAGTTCCCGAGGCAAAGGTTAGCAAGAAGGTTGAAAATAAAAAAGGATTAACCATTGTGGCATTAGGTGATTCATTAACTAGAGGAACAGGTGATGAAACGGGAAAAGGCTATGTCGGTGACTTAATTGATGAAATTAAGGATAAAACAAAGCGTCCAGTACAGCTTACCAACCTTGGTATTATTGGTCAAAGATCTGATCAACTTCGAAGTCAAGTGCAGGAAACAGAAGTTGGTCGTCAGATTCAAAAGGCAGATATCGTATTGGTGACGATTGGTGGCAACGATTTGTTCCGCGGGGGTCAAGGATTATCAGATTTTAAAACAGATGAAATTGCAACGATTGAAAAAAAGTATCTTGATAACTTGAAATATATTTTTGACCAAATTCGCAAATACAATAGCAATGCTAATGTGTTTTTCATTGGATTGTATAACCCATTTATTGAATTAGATCAGGGAAAAGAAATGTCAAAGGTCGTTCGTCAATGGAATTATGATAGTGCAGAAGTAAGTGCCATCTATCCTAAAATCGTATTTGTACCAACATTTGACTTATTTGAATTAAGAGTGAATGATTATTTATATACCGACAAATTTCATCCAAATTCAAAAGGATATCGTTTAATTGCCGAAAGAGTGGCCTCATTGCTCACCTGGTAAGGAGAGGAAATCGATGGAGAAAAAAATTACGTTATCAGTTAAAAATATTAAAAAAGAAATTGGGAAAAGAGAAATCATTAAAGGGTTAACTTTTGATTTACAAGAAGGTGAAGTATTTGGATTCTTAGGTCCAAATGGTGCCGGTAAAACAACCACGATTCGTATGATTGTCGGTCTTATCAAACCAACATCAGGTGATATCCACATCTGTGGATTCAATATTGAAGAGGATTTTCAGGAAGCAATGAGCAACCTTGGTTGTATCGTTGAAAATCCAGAATTATATCCATATTTATCTGGCTATAATAATCTTCTCCATTTTGCTCGGATGATTGAAGGGGTAAGGGAAGAACGAATTAGCGAAGTAACTGAACTCGTGGGTTTAACAGAAAGAATTCATGATAAAGTAAAAACCTATTCACTTGGAATGCGACAGCGACTCGGAATTGCCCAGGCACTTTTAGGTGAACCCAAGGTGCTAATTCTCGATGAGCCGACTAATGGACTAGACCCGGCAGGAATTCGAGAGATGAGACAATTTATTCGTTTTCTGGCAGAAAAGGAAGGGCTAAGCGTCCTTGTTTCAAGTCATTTATTAAGTGAAATACAATTACTATGTGACAGGGTAGCCATTATTTCAAAAGGGACGATTATTCGTGTTGACACCGTCCAGCATCTGCTTGAAAATCGGGAACGAGTGGTTTGGCGCCTTTCTCCTTTTGAAAAAGGAAAACAGGTTTTAAGCATATTGACAACAATTGAAGAAAAAGAGGATGGTACCATCTTGACAGCGTTCGATGAGAAGAAAACACCAGAATGGAATAAACAACTGGTTGAAGCGGGTGTTTCGGTTATTGAAATCAATCGAAAAATGCCTGTGCTCGAAGACTTGTTCCTCGAATTAACGGGGGGTGATACCATTGAATAAGCTGATTCAAAATGAAATGATGAAGTTAATCGCCAAAAAGCGTCTAATTGTGATAGCGATTATCATAGGCGTTCTCGTAATGTTATTTACATATGCACAATACAAGCAAGTCCAAACACAACGTGAAAAACTCGGAACGAGTGATTGGAGAACCATTTTACAACAACAGATTGTTGATACCACTAATCGATTAAGTAGTAGCAGAATGACTGACGAATGGAAGAAACAGCTGCAAATATCCCTACAGCAACAAAAATACTATCTTGACCATGATATCAATCCCACTGAGCCGGGTGCACCAACGTTTATGAGAATTTTCTTGGAAAGCTCCATCGATTTATTCATCCCATTAATGGTTATGGTCATCGCCAGCGATTTGGTTTCGTCGGAGCACAGTCTTGGTTCGATTAAGCTGTTGTTGACGAGGCCGGTGAAAAGGTGGAAGGTATTATTAAGTAAATATCTCACCCTTTGCTTAGCGATTTCATTGGTCATTGCGATAGCAGGTATACTGTCCTATATAATTTCAGGAGTGGTATTTGGATATAAAGGCTGGGGCGCACCAATCTTAACCGGTTTTAATGTAACGGACTCAGGGTTAAACACCTCAGAAGTTAAACTTTTGAGCCTGTGGAAGTTTTTGTTAATGGATTTTGGGCTTGTGTGGTTTGTGGCTATTGTAGTGGGGACATTATCCTTCATGCTATCTGTATTAATCCGTAGTACTGCTGCAGGAATGGGAGTAATGCTCGCTGCCTTAATCTCTGGGGCTATTTTGAGTAATATGGTATCCTCATGGGAATCTGCCAAATATTTTTTTATGGTTAATTTGCGGTTAACTGATTATATGAAAGGAACGGCTCCTCCAATAGAGGGAATGAATCTCTCATTCTCGATGATGGTATTGTTCGTTTGGTGGGCAGTCGCTTTATTCGTTTCATTTTTTGTCTTTACTAAGAAAGACGTTTATTAAAGAAAAGATACGGTAAATCGGCACTTGTATTTGATAGAAAATTATAAATTTTATAAAATAGTTGAGTAGAAAGAAAAAAGGAGGGTGAAAAATGGCATTTACATTGAAAAAAATTGACCATGTTCAACTTGCCGCGCCAAAGGAATGTGAGGAAGCTGCCAGAGAATTTTTTGCCGGAATCCTCGGGCTAGTAGAGGTTGAAAAGCCAGAGGAATTAAAGAAACGGGGTGGGGTTTGGTTTGAATTCGGGACTTTTCAACTTCATATTGGGGTAGAAGAACCATTTTTACCAGCCAAAAAAGCTCATCCTGCATTTGTGGTTGAAAATATCGAAGAATTAAAAACTTATCTTAGCGAGAAGCAGGTTGCTTTTACTAGCGACGACAATCTCCCGGGAGCAAGCAGAATTCATCTATTCGACCCATTTGGTAATCGTCTTGAATTTTTAGAGTGGAAATAATTAAATGCAGTTAAAAAAACAGCCCAATTCCATATAATCGGAATAGGGCTGTTCGCCTTATAGGTAGGGGATGTAAGGCGTGTGCTATTAGGGATAATTCTAATCAATTGGTGGGCAGGGGGAGGGAAATCCTGCCGACAGTGAAAAAACACTTTTATCACAATCTTCGTTATTGTTTTACCGTAACTTTTATTTGCTCACGGCTAACACCAACGTGTTGCTTAATTATAAGAGATGGGCCGCCAAGATTAAACAGGTAGCGGGCCTCAATAACTTGCTTCATAAATGCTCCAAATAAGCCGGATAAGCGGAAATTACCTACTTTCCCAACAGCTGCCATCAGACCAATTGAGGCAACTGAACCCTTATGGTGATATTCAAATGCTTTTAACGATTCACCTCGTATGGTAGAAACAATATTCTTCGCACACAAAGGTGCTTGTTGAAGGGCCACTTGTGCTGTTGGTGCTAAAGCATTCTTTTCATCTTTCAAAAATAAAGAGCAATCGCCAATACTAAAGACATTGTTCATGCTTTTAACGCGAAGATAAGAATCTACTGCGATTTTGCCCTTAACAATTGGTAACCCCCATTGATGAACTATCGTGTTTCCTTTTACACCACATGACCAAATTAATGACCTTGTAGGAACTTCAATATTTTTTTCAAGTACAACTTTTTCAGGAGTACATTCAAGAATTTTCGTTCCAGTGATTAATTCAATATTTCGCTTTTCCAAAACGTCCATTGTATATTGAATGGACTGCTTAGGGAAAAACGGAATCACAGATGGTGCAGCCTCTATGGCAACAATTCTTATTTTTTCAAATGGAATATCGTGCTCTTTACATAATTTAGGCAAGCCATCAGCCAATTCTCCGAGCATCTCAATTCCAGTAAAACCGCCGCCAGCAACGACAAAGGTTAGTCGTGAAGGATCATGATCTTCTTTATAAAGGTTAAATTGATTAATGATATGATGATAAATAGCTTTTGAACTTCTAAAGCTTCGGATTTCTAACGCATTTTCCTTTATACCAGGAATACCAAACGTTTCAACCTCAAATCCAAGTGCAATTAATAAATAATCATAGTTAATCGTATCCCCGCCTTCAAGGTGCACAACTTGGCTTTTGATATCTACCGAAGATACGGATGCTTTAAGAAACTGTGTTTTGTTAGAATTGATTAGTTCAGGAATTGAGAGCGCAATCTGACGATCTGCAGCTGTGCCCACTCCTGTTTTGTGAAGCTGTGTTGTAAGGTAATGATAATCATGTTTATTAATTAAGGTAACATCGGCTTCACCAGATTTTAATAATTTTTCTAGGCTTTTACTTGTGATTAATCCCCCGTAGCCTGCACCAAGGATCACAATTTTTGGCTTTGTCATAACTCCCCACTCCTAACACCTAATAATAGGTATATTCTACGATTTATATTGTGAAGCATTTCACAATTGTGTACTTAAAAATTAGAGCATATGCTCTTGTTTTTTTCTTGTGAAATATTTCACATATCTTCTATATTCATAGGATACGATAATTAAAATAAAATCTCAAGTATTTTATCACTAAAATTTTGTCAAATTGGTAAATTTTTTTTTGAAAAAGGGGAATGATAATTTCGTGCCGAAAAAAATTGAAATGATATTCTAATCATGAAGTATGGAAGGTGAATTTATGAAGATGAAAATGTTATTATTGACCCTGGGGTTTTTAGTATCAGTTCCTGGTTTTTCTGAAGCAAACGGTAAACTGCCTAACACCAAGGGGGGGAATCCGGAAAATGCACCTTGTGATTGTCAGGAAGGCAAGCACCATCATAATATGCATAGAGATTGGCAATCTCATATGGCTGAAAAAGAGCAAAAACTTCTTTTATGGGTTGACCAATTTTCTCCTGATAAAAAGGCCGAATGGACTAAGGTTCTTGCTGAAAAGAAAACTCTCAGCAAAGAATGGATGAGTCCGGAAAATGCCGGAAAACGGGAACAGTGGAAAAAAGCGAAGTTGGCCAAAATGGAAGAGCTAAAAAAGCAATTTGATGAAGGTAAGTTAACGAAAGAGGAATTTATTAAAAAGGCACATGGTGGAAAAGAAATGGGGCATTGGAAAACGTTCCATGATTTAAGAATTGCAGTTGGGAAAAAAGACGAAAAACAAGCAAAGGTTCTTTTAAACCAACTATTGGTTCAAACCAAACAGCATAATCGACAGATAAAAGAAATGTTAAAAAAGGAATAACGGTAGAAGAAAGAGCCAATTCTAATTCTGGAATTGGCTCTTTCTTAGGAATTATTAATAAATTATTATTTCTTCAACTCTATTTTATCTTGTTTTACTTCTTTTATATCTTCTTTTAATTCTTCTTTAATATCCTCAGCGATTCCTTCGGTTGCTTTTTTAAATTCACGGAGTGATTTACCAAAAGCACGTCCAATTTCAGGGAGTTTATTCGGTCCAAAAATGACTAAGGCAACAGTAAGGATCAAAATTAATCCAGGTACACCAATATTTGAAAACATTTTTTCATCTCCCAAAACGAATAATATCATCAAGTTTATTATAACTTTTTGTACAACATTATTCTACTTTGATTAAGCGAATGTTGCGTGAATCATAAATAGAATTAAAAAGCCGATGGCTAGTTTAAAATGCCATTGATGATCTACTCTCTTAAAGCGCTTTAAACCCATTAAGATGAGAAATAACAAAATAACCATTGAAGCGATACCAGATAAATAGGTAAAGTTAAATTTAAATCCTCTGATAATGGCTAAAAGTCCGTGCAGTGCAACGATACCAGTTGATATGAGAGCGACAGGAACATGCCATTTCCTAGCCAGTTTAGCAAGGAATTGAAGAGGAGTTTTAGCCTGAAAATCTCCTAAATGAAGATTCTTTATCTTTTTAGATTTTAATAATAGATAAATCGGATAAATGGACAAAACGGAAAAATAACCAATTCTTGAAATGGAACCAAATTGTTTAAATATCCCTTTGTAATGTCGAAAATCTTGAGCAAACAATTGCTGGCGATTAAGAAAGATTACTATTATCCCAGTAATAATTAAAATTATCGTAACCAGAGAAAATAGAATAATGATTTTTCGTTCTTTTGGATTAGGAATAATATTGGATAAAAAACCAGATTTTTTAGTCGATGGTGAAGATTGAATAATTTTAATCACACACCTTTCATAATCAATTTAATGGTAGTATAACCAATAAATATTAAATTTTTATAAAAAGGCTATTAAAACATTCTAAATGAAAAAATAAAGTTGTTAGGGCTATCTTGCCCTAACAACTTCAACATCTATTTTTTTACCCTCATAAAAATCCTTTATTACCTTATCGGTATAAACCCAGCCTTTCCAGCCAATATGAATAGTATCCTTCATGAAGTATGGATCATATTCATGATTGGAAAAATCAGCAATTTGAAAACCTTCGGACTCGATTTGCTTCTTTATACGATCATAATACGCGGTACGGCCTTCTTTAGGAAAACCAGTATAGTCATACCATTTTCCGTTCACTGGAACAGAAATAAATAATGGTTCTGCCCCTGACTGTTTAAGAAGGTCAAGCACCAATTGGAAATCATTGTATTCAGGAGACTTACCATAGGATGCTCCTGATTTTTTATCCTTTAATGACGGTACCATTTTTCGAATTTTATTATATTGGCCATTAGTTACATAAAATTGATTATTTGTTGATCTTCTTTTACCATAATGATTGGCTTGATCAGCTAATTCTTCCCAGGTTTTGTTCCTTACCTTTGAGCTGAACTCCCTCTTATGAGGAATGCCGCCTACCAAAGTATAATAAAGATCCTTTTTCACCATCAATTCACGATAGGCAAAGGCAATAGGCCGAACTAGCGCTGCCTTTCTTTTGGTCCAAAGATTATCGGTTATCTCTGCTTTATACATGATTGATAGAAGTGGGTCGTTTTTAATGGGTGAAAATTTCAACAGCCGATGTATTGCTTTTCTCTTGATTGTTGGATCAATCCTTTTATTAAAAGCAAAATCGTATCCTTGTAGGGATGAATAATTAGGAACAAAATGGGATTCGTCAGTCCCATTCGGCTGGAACCATTGTGGCGACAAGACGAAAACAATTTTCTTTCCCTTAAGCTTACTAGTATGTTCAGAGAAATTTAATAAATGAATTAATGATTCCGTTCCACCTCGGCCAATGAGAAAAGGGGTAAAATTTTCTCCTGTTTCTTTAAAATAATTTGCCGGATGGAAACGATCAAGTCTTGCTAGTTCAGATGATCCATATATTGGCAAAAATTGTTGATCCTCCAGCATTTTTTGCTGAACATATTTACCTTGAAACATAAATGGATTTAATTCTGTTGCAGCCTGAGTGACTCTGGATTTTGGAATCATACTCTCAATCCATTTATTTGGTATCACTACCAAAATAACCATAACAAGAAAGGCTAGGATAATGGGTGAGAATACAGCTTTTTTCATTGCATATCAGCCAATTGAATAGCGATGTTGTTAGGTGTGTTCCAGATGTCACGATCGAACTCAGTGATCGGAACAAGTATGCCAAAACGTTCTTCGACTTGAACGAGTAATTCAACTGTCCCGAATGAATCTAATAAACCAGCGTCAAATAAATCAATATCTGGATTTTCCTTTACAATATCATCCTGGCAAATTTCAGCTAGTAAAGATATAACCTCTTTTTTGAAATCCATAGTGATCAAACTCCTTTATGAAATAATTGTCCTGAAAAAATATAAAACCCAAAGCAAATAACATGGAAGGTAATAATAATAGCAATAATATGTGTAACCTTATTTTGTGGCCACCATTTGTGCTTTTTATTAAACCGTTCAAATGAATTGTAAGCTACCATTAATAATGCGTGGTACACCCCATAAATTATATATTGTACCTCTAAGCCGTGCCATATTCCCATTAATAAAAACAGTAAAATATAGCCAAGGTTGGAGAGGAGGTTACGGTTTTTAATCCATTTCTTTTTGGTCATCCAAAAGACGAATCGCATATACACATAGTCTCTGAACCAAAAGGATAGGCTCATGTGCCAGCGATTCCAGAAGTCCTTAATATTCCGGCTAAGGAACGGCTTATTAAAGTTTTCTGGTGATTTAATGCCCATAATATAACTAATACCAATCGCAAAAGCACTGTACCCCGCAAAATCGAAAAAGAGGTAAAGACTATAAGCGTACATATAATAAAGTTGATTCTCAAAATGGCTGTGTGCAATAAATCTTAGATTGGTGATAAAAAAGTGATTAATTGAATAGCCGATAATGAACTTATATAAAAACCCGCGAAAAATTTTGTTGATTCCTTCATAAAGCAATAATTGGTATTGTTCCCCTGATATGCCAACTTCCAATTCTTTGTCAAAACGGCGATAACGGTCGATTGGACCCGATGAGATAGTCGGGAAAAATAAAATGTAATAGAGTAAGCGGGATAGGGGTAGATCCTTTTTTATCAGTCCATCCCTTGTTTCCATAATTAATTGCGTACCCTTAAAAGTTAAATATGAAATACCAAGAAAGCCAACAAAATTTACTACTGAAAAATAAGGCAGCACCTTCGAAAGGACCAATGGCAGGATCGAAAGGATAACTGCAAAATAAAAGATCGTGTTCCCATTGTTCTTTTTTCGATAGGCGATATATACCTTTATTAGAACAACTTGCCAAATTGTAAATACGATTAAGGCGACAGCTTGATTAATGGATGACGAGAAAATGATCCCTAAAGCAATAATCGTCACAAACATATTATAGGTATGAAATCTTTTTCCCTTTAAACCAAGAATAACCGTTGGTGCTAAAAGAACCGCAAGGATGAAAAAGAATGTAAAAGAACCATATGGTGTCATTGTAATACCATTTCCCTGAATTTTTTTCGATCCATTTTTCCGTTTGGTGTCATCGGAAGTTCTTCATAATAGGAGAACTTTCTCGGAATCATATAAGAGGGAATTACTTCAGAAAGTTCTTTCTTTATTGCGCTCGTTAATTGATATTCTTTTTCAAACTCATGGCTTGAAGGGATTATCGCCGCCAGTAAATAGTCAATTTTGTCATTTTGATAGACAGGAACGACTGCAGCTGATTTAACATATTTTGAATTGGAAATATGGTATTCAATCTCTTCTAATTCCATCCTGTAGCCATGAAGTTTTATTTGAAAATCAATCCGGCCTTTGTAAAAAATTAACCCCTCCTGATTGATATAGGCGGCATCACCAGTTCGATATGCCTGTTCACCTTCATAGTGAAAAAAGGTCTTTTCGGTTAGCGATTGTTGCCCTAAGTAACCTTTACTTACACTTGGACCAACAATAATCATTTCACCTTTTTCTCCAGGCTGGACCGCTAAGCCATTTTCATCAATAAATAGTATATGTGTATCTCCCTTTGGTTTACCAATTGGGAGATTCTGATACGTTGCTAATATTTCAGCTGTTACTTCAATTGAAGTGACAGCTACCGTTGCTTCTGTAGGTCCATAGGTATTAAATATTTTTGCCTTAGGGAACCGATCCATTAATTGTCGGCAAATCGCAACTGGCAGGATTTCCCCGCAAAATAAAAACACGCTAAGTTCAGGCAATAGTTCTTGTGTAAACGTTGGATCCATTAAACACATCTGGACAAAAGAGGGAGTCGAAGTCCATACTTGGGTCCTCGATTTTTCTAATGCTTCAAATAAAAGTTTAGGTCTTTCAATCATTTCCTTTGTTATCGCAAAAATGGTCCCACCTGTAGCAAGCGCAGGGTAAAGGTCCATGACAGAAAGATCAAACGAGTATGGCGCCTGATTTAAAAAGCGAAGATTGCCCGTTATTGGAAAATCTTTAACCATCCAATCGACAAAGCTCTGCAAATTTTTAGCAGATATTTGCACACCTTTTGGATTTCCTGTGCTTCCAGATGTATAAATAATATAAAAATTTTCTTCACCGTATACCCAATTAGACGGATCAATTGGCTCTTTAGTTTCTTGATTTTCCAAGATTTTATCAAAATTCACAACAGAAACTGTGGGATTATCCATCCCCATCTCTTGCCCGGAAGCATTGATAACCAATCCAGCTTGTGAACTATTAATAATTTTTATTACTCTTTCGATTGGAATCGAGGTATCTACAGGAATATAGGGTAGTCCTGCCTTTACACAGCCTAGGAAGGAGCTAATCATGGATGCATCCATATGACCATAAACTAGGACTGGCAGATGTCTTTCATTATTTTGTTTTAATAGATAAGCAGCAACTTGTTCTGATTTTCTCCAAAGTTCACCATAAGTGATTTCTTCTGAAGGAGAAATATATGCTAATGTTTCCGGAAGTGTAACTGCTGTGTTTCTTATTGTTTCTAACAGTTTCATATTGGTTTCCTCCCCTTAAAAATCGTTGTAAATATAGGACCCTGCGCTTGCATCGTTAAATCCGTACATAAAAAATAATAAAAGAAGAATAAGCAAATAGTAAACAAATCGGCCCATCCACTTTAGCTTTTGATTAGTAAAAAAAACTAGTAATCTTTTAATCATGGCGGTTTAACCCCCAAAGAAGTATTGTTGTAAATAGTCCAATTTCTTAACAAATAAGAAAAAATAAAGGAATTTTGAGTCAGAAGAACTCTCATTTTGCCATTTCTTTCCCTTTTAACTGCCTTAACTATCATAATGTGCTTTTTAGTTTGATGCAATTAAAATATGATTAAAAATAATTAAAATTTCACTTTCACCCATAAAATCAAATTAAAAAAAGACCGACGGATGTCCAATCGGTCTTGAATAATATTCATCTTATCTGGGCCCTATAGAGCATTTATTGAGTTTTTTTTGTCTAATTATTGAACAAAAAGTGAAGTGGTTGACCAGTTCACTTGTTTTTATAAAATTAAATCAGATTGAAGGTAATGATATAAAAGTTTGGCTGTATTTTCGATTGATGACTTGTGTGTCCTTTCAAAGGCATGTGATGAATCAATTCCTGGACCGATGAGGCCGTGAACAATATCATGCCCTGAACGGATGGCTGCAGATGCATCTGAACCATAAAAAGGGTAAATATCTAGTTTAAATTCAATATTATTTTCTTCAGCCAGGCGCACTAAATTTTTCCGTAATTCATAGTGATAAGGACCGCTCGCATCCTTTACACAGATGGAAACCGTATATTCATCTGTGGATTGTCCGTCGCCCATTGCCCCCATATCTACAGCTAAGTATTCAACTGTTTCTGGGGTAATATTGGAGTTGCCACCGTAGCCAATTTCTTCATTGTTCGAAATGAGGAAGTGAGTTGTATAAGGTAAGATAATATTCTCCGCTTTAAGCTGTTTGATTAATTGCAGGAGAATGGCCACACTCGCTTTGTCATCTAAGTGTCGGGACTTAATGTAACCGCTTGGAGTTACTTCTACCCGGGGATCAAACGCAACAAAATCACCTACTTCGATACCAAGTTTGCGGACTTCTTCGGCTGTATGTACTTTTTCATCAATCCGAATCTCGATATTATCCTGATTTCGTTCGGCTTTTCCAGCATCCTTATATACATGGACAGAAGTTTGATGCATTAGGATGGTTCCTGTATATTTTTTGCCTGCGCTTGTTTCAATTTGACAGTATTCACCCTCAATTGAATTGTACTTAAAACCACCAATCAAATCGATTTTTAATCTGCCGCTAGATTTTATTTCCTTTACCATCGCGCCAAGTGTATCGACATGGGCTGTCAGCATCCGATGTCTGCTCGAATCTTTTCCTTCAATTGTAGCTATTAAACCACCTTTTCGGTTCCTTATTGTTTTAATTTGCAGTTCTGCAAGGAATTTTTCGACAAAGGTGATAACCTCATTTGTGTTGCCAGAAGGGCTCGGAATGGAAACTAAATTCGTTAATAATTTCATGGTTTCTTCTGTATTTATATAAGCCACTTTATGTACCCCTTTCTGAATTTTCATTCTTTCCTATTATACAGCTAATTGAAAAGTTCATGTCAATAATCGTTTTTGTTGTTTTGGTCAACTTTTTAAGTTTGAGTGCATAGGTTATCTAATGATGAAATTTGATGTAGCAATGGTTAAATCCTTCTTTCATTGGAGATAAATGTTATTATTCAAACTATTTGAAAAATAAGGAGTGCTAAAAATTTTGCCCAAAAATGACAAGTGAGAGGAGAAAAATTGACCAGAGTAGAACTATATCAAAATAAGCCGAGGCAATCCTCATGGAAGGGTCTATTTTTTTTCATGATAGCGTGCATGATTCTTGCAATGGGCTTTTTCGTTTTTCGTTATTATTATCAGACCACCATAAAAATTGAAGCACCAACTGAGAAATTGGGACAAAAGGTTGTGATTCATCTGCCAAACGGACAAAAGGTGTTTACGTATGAAAATTTGATTTTTGAAAAAGATGGGAAGACCTATTATAAGGGAGAGCGGAACACGATCGATTTAACTGGAGGAACAGTTGACTATCAAGATTGGGAATAGGACTTTCAAAAAAGACTAGCCATTTCGCATGGCTAGTCTTTTCACTATTTAAACCACCCTTTCTTAGTAAACCAAATTGTCATTCCTACTCCGATTAAAAACATGAGGATCATGGCCGCGAAATATCCGTATTTCCACGTTAGTTCGGGCATATGAGTAAAATTCATACCATAAACACCAACAATGAAGGTTAGTGGCATAAAGATTGTCGTGATGACCGTCAAGACTTTCATGACATGGTTCGTTTCATTAGAATTGATGGAAATATAACTATCGCGTATATCGGTGGTAAGTTCCCGACTTGCTTCAATCATTTCCGTTAATTTAAGCAAATGATCATAAATATCAGAGAAATAGACTATTTTCCCTTGAATACTAGTTAATCGTTGTGAATTAAGAATTCTGTACAAAAGATCTCTCATCGGTGAAATCGTATGCCTTAAAGATAAAAGGTCATGCCTTGTGTCGAATAAATCCCTAAGCAAAGCCTCCATCGATCTTCCCTTTGAATTCTCATCAATTTCATTTAACTTATCATCAATTTGATTGACTAATGGAAAATAATTATCCACCATTTTATCGAGAACATGATAAAAGACGTGGGATGGGTCCCATTGATTGGCATTTGCAGATTGACTAAAACGATTCCAAACGTCGTCAATTTCAGTCGAAGGTTTATGATGAAACGTAACAATATAATTTCGGCTGAGAAAGAAATTAATCTCTTCTCTTTTAATTGATTTTTGGTTCAATGCCTGGGTTACAAAAAAGGCATAGTCTTCATAGTAATCAATCTTTGGACGTTGCAAATGATGGATACAATCCTCGATCGCTAGAGGATGGAAGGATAGCGGATCCCTAAGATATTCGATTTCCTTGTCGGTAGGTTGATTAAAATCTATCCAGTACCACTTGAAATCACCTGATACCAATTGCACAATGTCTATGTCCTTCACAAGTTGATTATTTTTTTTGATAGCAATCGTTCTTAACATATAACTCCCTACAATCTTTAATTATTTAAGATAGATAAAAAGACATTATCTAAATAATTTAAACATAATCAGAAGAAAAATGCTCTCTTAACAGTAACTCCAGTGGAATCTAATTTTCTAGAATAAAATTCCAACCATCGAGGAAACTAAGATGAAAGAAGCATGCCTGTGAGGTAGAAAAATGCCAACTAATAATGTTCAATCAATAAAAGAAAGTCTCATACATAAGTTACAACAGCCGGAAGACCTGGTTTTTAAAGAGAATCATACAAAAGAAAAATATATGGAAGTACTTTATATTAAGTCAATTAGTGATGAAGCGGTCTTGCTCGAAAACGTTCTTAAGCCTTTTTTTGAAATAACTAGTTCAAAGGAATTTTTAGATTTCCTGCAATCACACCCCAAGGCAAGCGAATATGAATGTGAACAAAAAACGATTGATGTGGTAATGAGAGGGGTAGCCATTCTTTTTTATCAGGATTTCGTTTTTTTATTTGATTGTAAAATGGACCGAAATAATGCAGTTATGGATACAACCGTTGAGACAACTATTCAAGGTCCACAAGCGGGATTTAGTGAGAGTTTACCCGTTAATCTTGGGCTTATCCGCCAACGTTATCCAAATGTTTCATTGAAAGTGGAATCAACAACAGTAGGTAATCTTTCCAAAACAAAGGTGATGATTCTACATGATACAAAGTTTGTTGATCCAGATACTCTTAAAAGAGTCAAAAAATTTTTAGATGCTATCGATATCGATATGTTCCAAACAGGGGAGCAACTGTTCGATATTATTAAAAAATCCAACAGGGCACTATTTCCTTTGATGCTAGTTACTGAAAGACCTGATCGAGTAGCGGTAAATTTAGCTTCTGGTAAAGTCGTCCTTTTAGTTCACGGCTCTTCCTATGCTGTAATTCTACCGACAGTCATGAAGGATTTGATGTCCTCAATGGAGGATATTTATCAAACTTATTGGATTGCTAAATTTTTACAAATCCTTCGATATACAGCCTTTAACATAAGCATGATTCTTCCAGGTTTATATGTGGCAGTATCCAGCTATAATCCTGAGCTATTTAGGGTTCATCTAGCTATGTCAATTGCTGGAAGTCGGACGGGTATCCCTTATCCATCCTTTGTTGAAGTGCTGTTAATGTTATTTATGATGGAGCTTTTAACTGAGGCGAGTATCCGTCTGCCAAAAGCCATTGGTCCTACAGCCACAACCGTAGGTGGTTTGATATTAGGACAGTCTGCTGCAGAAGCTGGACTTGTTAGTAATATTATGATTGTGATTGTATCGTTTGTGGCTATTTCTAACTTTGTCGTGCCGATTAACGCTTTTAGTTTCACTATTAGAGTGTTGAAATACTTTATTTTATTATTAGCAACAATATTCGGATTGGTTGGCGTCGTAATAGGCTTTTTTATGCTCCTCGCCTATATGGTTAAACTTGATAGCTTCGGTGAGCCGTTTCTAACTATAATTCAAAGCAAACCAAGTAAAGAATAGTAGGAAATTGAGGAGGGGAGGGCTTTGAACCGATATTTTTTATACTTAGTGTTATTAAATATGCTTGTTAATGTTATCATCTTTGTGCCAAATATTTTAATCCAATACCGTTATGAAGGTGCCGTAATGGGGGTGTTAATCGCCATTCCGATTGGCGTTGCACTGAATTATTTATTAAGCACTACTTTCAATAAGTTTCCCGAACAAGGGATGCCAGAAATAATCGCCAATTCAAAGCACCGCTGGTTAAAAATCATTCATTTTTGCAGTATTCAATGGATATGGTTCACGGCTGGTCTGATAACCTTGGTTGGATTTATCGATATATTAGATCGATTTATTAATCCGGAAATGCCAAAGATAGCCTTGCTTGTTATATATTTAGCAGCGATTTTTCTAATTATCCAGCTCCCTACCGATAGGGTTATGTATTTTCTGGAAATTGTTCTATTCCTCAATACGCCATTAATCGCTTTTATTATTTTTAAGGCATTTACAAATGATTACCTTAGCTGGGATTCAATGCTCGAAGTTGGTACCCATATATTTGAAAGGCCAAGCTTAAAATCAATCGCTGCGGCTACGTATTGTTTTTCTGGTTACACCAACCTGATTATTTTTAATCGGCTGATTAAGGGGAGATTGAAGATTTGGAATTTTTTTGCTATTTTCCTTTTGGGGATATTCAATTTATTTACTACCTTCTTCATTCCGATTGGTTTTCACGGGTCAGACGGTGCACAAGAATTTCAGTATCCGTGGATTTCAACAGCAGATTCACTCCGGTTAGCTTATAGTCCGATAGAACGAGTAATCTTCTTATTTTTAATGTTTTACATGAGTATTACTCTTATTAGTATCTCAGTCCATTGGCATGTTTCGTTTGAATTAATTAAGGGAACCTTTAAGGAAAAAATAAGTAAAAAAAAGAATTTGCTGATTCTTATTTTCTATGCGGGTTGTTCGGTTGCAGGTGTTATTTTTCTAAATACAATTCTGTTAAATAAAATAACCGTTTATTGGATGATTGTTCGTCTTGGGTTTGAAATCTTTTTGGTTGTAATATTTTTCATTTGGGCAAGGAGGCGGACAGCTTGAAATCCATTAACAATTGGAAATCGCTTGTACTCGTTCTCCTTTCTGTAATGTTGTTAAATGGATGCGGCTTTAAAGACATTGATAAGCGTTTTTTTGTTGTAAGTATCGGTGTGGATACTGCCAAGAATAGCTCTAAGAAATACCTCGTCAGCCTTAAATTTGCTGTTCCAAGTTCATCAAAGAATAATCCCACTCAATTCATGATTGTTTCGGAAAATGCAGATACTATGTCTGAAGCGGTACGAATTATTAAAACAAAAGTGGATAAAGAGATTGATTTCAGTCATGCAAAAGTCATTGTATTTGGTGACGAGGTTGCTAACCAAAAGGGTAATTCCGGGATCAATTATTGGTTTATTAGAAGAAGAGATATCCAATCAATTGCCTGGGTGGCCATTGGTAAACCAAGTGCATTAGAAGTATTAAAGGTACAACCTAAATCAGAGTATATCCCTTCAAATGCATTGTTCCTAGCGTTAGGGAGGGATGGGTCTGAGACCCCATATATCATTTCGGAGTATCTATTTGATTTTAAATATAGATTAAGTGAACGCGGCTTAGATCCGCTCCTGCCGATTATTAAAGCTGAAAAGGAAATTTTTGAAATAAACACGGTTGGCCTCTATAATAAAAGCCAGATGAAGTTGGTACTTAAACCAGAAGAGACAAAGATTCTAAATTTCTTAAGAAATCGTGAGGAAAAAAGTGCGAATAGAGTTACCAAAGGAAAAACAGTTATCATTATTGATACACAAAAAGTGAAAACGAAATATAAAATCCATACTCCTAAAGGTAAAGCTCCCTATATAAAGGTACATGTTTCGGTTGAGGGGATACTAGAAGAAGCAACTCGCCGTGTAACAAATGAAAAATTATCCGACTATGAAAAAATCGCTGAAAAATCGTTAAACAAGGAAATTGAGAAACTCCTTGTGAAAATCCAAAAAGCAAATCTCGATCCTATCGGATTCGGCCTCCGCTACCGTTCCCGTCATTTCAATAACGATGATTGGGAAGAGTGGAAACGAATCTACCCAACCATCAAATTTATGGTGAGATCTAAAGTGCAAATTGAAGATACTGGTTTAATTGAATAAGAAAGACGGTGAAAATCAAAGGAATGATAGAAAAGCTTTTTCTAGTTCCCTTGGCTGAACTTATTGCTGCTTCAAGGATTTTATTCTTAATCATAAAAGGCATTCCAACAAGTTGGAATGCCTATTTCCTTCTAATATTTATACAAGCGGAGCAGCTTCTTTATTTCTCATTGCCTGCGGAATATAAACGCAGAATGGTTCGCTCTCTAAATAGTCGCCAGTAACCGCATAGGTTCTTGAGCGGGAACCGCCGCAAATTTTATTATATTCGCAAACACCGCATTTTCCTTTATAGTTGTCTGGCTGGCGCAACTCCTTAAATATTTTTGATTCGCGGTAAATTTCCGCAAGCGGAGTGTCACGAATGTTCCCGCCTACAATTGGCAACAAGCCGCTTGGTAAAACATCACCGATATGAGAAACGAAGGCAAAGCCGTTTCCGTCGTTAACTCCTTTTGGTGCACGTTTTAAGCCATCATGCATCGAAGCAAAATCGGTTGTGATTGTATCTTCGTAATGAATTTCACCTTTATCAATTAAATGATCGCGCGTTTTCTCCTGAAGAACAACGCGGCGGTAATGCTGTGCTGCCGTAGTTTTAATATCGTATGGTGCCGTTTTGCTTAGTTCATACAACCAACGGAAAACTTTTTCATGTTCAGCAGGTGTAATACAAGCATCTAATTGTCCACGGCCAGTTGGCACAAGCAAGAAGATGTACCACATGACTGCACCCATTTCACCCACAAGTTTTGACATTTCTTCAAGTGAGTCATAATTATAGCGAGAAATAACCGTATTGATTTGTAGCGGCATTTCAAGCTCGTTTAAGTATTTAATTTTTTCAAGTGTAAGCTCGAATGAACCAGGAGTTCCACGGAAGTGATCGTGAATTTCTGGTGTTGGCCCATCTAGGCTGAAGCCCCAACGTGATAAACCAACTTCTTTTGCCATCCTCATTTTTTCAATTGTTACATTTTGAGTGGCACTAGGTGTCATGGAAACCCGCATACCTTTCTTAATTGCATAATCAGCAAGATCAAAAAGATCTTCCCTCATCATGCAATCTCCACCAGTAAACACAAGCATTGGATTATCCATTTCATAAATTTGATCAATTAGATTGATTCCTTCGTCATGTGTCAGCTCTCTTGGGTCTGGTGTCAATTGTGCATCTGCACGGCAGTGAACACACTTAAGTTGACAAGCACGCGTCACTTCCCAAATAACGATAAATGGGTTAACATCATAGTCGATTCCTTTTCCCATTCCATGTCCATGAGGGCCATTACCCATAGCGTGTGGATGTCCTTTACCGATTCCTTCCATCATCATCACCAAACTTCATTATTATTTTAAAAACTATTTAAAATGTTTCTATAGGTTTATTATAAATTTGTCAGATTCCAGTGCATGGATGGTTTGTTACAATATTTCTACATTACAAGAAGGGATTATTGAACTATTGGTGTGAATCTATAAAATGTTTAATTATTACAATTATGTTAAAACTGAATGGAAAAATAGAAGAGAATATTTAGAGGAATCCGTAATAGACCTTTAATGACAAGGACTGGCACCGTTAAATATTTGTTAAATGAATGATTTCATCCCTGAGTGAGGGAATTATTTCCTTGTAAGCCATAACTTTGGTATTTTAATAGATTAGAAATCTCCTTATGATGGAGTTAACAACTACGAATCAAAGGAGAGCTACAATCTATGAAAAAACATCTACTGACAGCCACTACAGTCGCAGGAATCCTGATTTCCACTTTTGCAGGGTCAGCAAGTGCACATGAGAATATTTATACAGTCCAACCAGGCGACACCCTTTGGAAAATCTCGCAAGCAAAACAAGTATCAATTACTGATGTAAAGTTATGGAATCAGCTAACCACTGACACCATCTATGTAAATCAGAAACTATCATTACTCGCGCCACACAGCCATGAAACACAAACAACTGCCACACCTGATTCCAGTAATACAGCTATTACTTATTTGGTAAATTCCGGCGATACTTTATCAGGAATTGCTAAAACGTATGGTACTACTGTAACAGATATAAAAAGTTTAAATGGATTAACCTCGGATACTATATATGTGGGACATAGGCTATTGGTAAAGTCCTCTGTAAAAACAGTTTCAAAGGCACAATTGGTGATGAACGAAGCAAATAAATATATTGGGACACCTTACCTATGGGGAGGAAATACTCCTGCGGGTTTTGATTGCAGTGGATTTACCAGCTATGTGTTTAATAAAGTGGGAATCACTATTCCACGAACAGCTGCTTTACAGTGGTCTGGATTAAAGGTTAGTGCTACCCCCAATCCTGGCGATCTTGTCTTTTTTGAAACATACGCTGCTGGGGCGTCTCATGTGGGAATTTATTTAGGGAATAACAAATTCATTCAGGCCGGGTCATCAGGTGTGTCGATTGCAGACATGACAAATTCCTATTGGAAACCAAGATACCTTGGTGCTAGAACCGCATTTTAATAGATTTTTTCGCTAATAGGAAAAGGAGAGAGACGATGAAAAAATTAATTAGTTTTAGTTTAGTCCTTTTGATTATTGTGTTTGGTTTTTTTCAAAAGGATGAATTGATCTTTCTTATTAAACAAGGTGGAACCATATCCATTTATCTCAGCATGTTATTGGTTGCGATTTGTGTCTTTTTTCCTATTATTCCATTTCCCATATTAGCGGGAATAATTGGTGCTGTCTTTGGTGTGGCACAGGGAGTGGCCATTTCATTGGCGGGAGCGATGGCAGGAACGATGGGCTTCTTCTTTTTAAGCAGGTTTGGTTTTCGGGATTTTGCCCAGGAAAAGATAGTAAAATATCCGAAAGTTCAGGAGTATCAAGGATTTTTGAATCGTCATTCCTTTATGGCTATTTTGACCTGCCGGTTTATTCCCATTATCCCAGCGTCAGTTGTTAATCTTATTTGTGGATTAAGTAACGTCAGATGGCTCACTTTTTTCTCCGCCTCTACAATTGGGAAGATCCCTAATATTCTCATTTTGTCCTATGCAGGAGCATCATTTAACAGCAATAAGCTTTATTCTATTGGTTTATATGGTCTCTATATGCTGTTTATTTTCCTAATTAATTTAATAATCGTATATCGAAATTCGCAAAAAAATCAAATTAATTAAAAATTATTTGGGACATTGAAATCATTTTTGTTTTACAGCAATGCTGAATTCTTTTGTTATTGACAATGTTTGTTGGGAGTACAGATGACAATAGAACAAAAAATTACCCGGCCATTATGCCGGGCATTCAAACTAATCTATATAAAGGGGGGCGGAGGTTAAAGGTTCATCTGTGAACCTGTTTATATCTTAACCAATAAATATGAACAAACTATGAAAGAAAGATTAATAGTTTAAGAAATAGTTATCAAATAATAAGTCTTTAGGAATCCCTACATAAATCTAGTCATGGTGGCGGAAGCACCCGGTAAGGCCGCATCATCTCATAATCTTCATGCTCTAACATATGACAATGCCAAACATATTGCCCGGTGTAAGGAAAAAACGAGATGATGATGCTGGTAACTAGACCTGGAGGGCATCTTACAGTATCCTTCCAACCACGTTCGGAAAAATCTGGCTGAATTGGTGCTCCTGTATATTTGATATTCTTCGTTTTTTTATAATATTCAACATTGAATGCGCGTCGCTCAAGAATTTGAAATTGAACAAGATGAACATGAATAGGATGATCATCCTCATTCGTGTTGATAAAACTCCAAATCTCGGTTGAGTGGGCAAGCGGATTTTCAGTGATAGGGTCATCCCAGGTTTTCTTGTCAAGTAGAAAAAGCGATCTTCCAAATTGGTCCTTTTCCTCACTTAATTCTAGAAATCTCTGCCTTTGGGCAGTATTTGCGTGCATCCATTTAATTGGCCCCATATAGGCAGGGATGACGCTCGTATCAATGCCCGAAAGAGACTGCGATACTCGAAACTCCATGACGATTCCAGTCGTTTTGGGGTCAACTGGATCACCATTAGGGAAGTGTGTCGGGGCATCATTTTTCACAACAATTGCTTTTCCTTCCATATTAGAAAAATCAATGATGACATCCAGTCGTTCTGCAGGTGCGAGCAGTAATGAGCCTACTCCAATCGGGCGTTCAAGAAAACCGCTATCTGTTCCGATTTGATAGAACAACTGACCTGAATCAAGGGTCAAACGAAAAAAGCGAGCATTTGCCGCATTTAATAGTCGAAATCGATATTTCCTCGGTTCTACCTCAAGAAATGGCCACACCTTCCCATTGACAACAATTGTATTACCAAAAAAAGACGCAATAATGGACGGATAGATGCCAGAACCATTGTTTTCCGGCTGTTCTGGATACGATAATGAACCATCTACATGAAATGATCGATCTTGAAGCAGTAATGGGACTTCAAAAGGACCGCTAGGGAGATTGAATGAACGTTCATGGCTATTCCTGATGAAATAAAATCCTGCCAGTCCTGCATAAATATTTAATCGAGTCAGCCCGATGGCATGGTCGTGGTACCAGAGCGCCCTTGCACTTTGCTGATTAATGTATTGATAAATTTCTTTTTGAAAAAAAGGACCTTTTTCTGCAAATCCATTTGTGAACCATGCATCAGGGTAACCATCACTATGGGGCTCTGTTCTTCCGCCATGAAGATGGACAACGGTGCGAACAGCTGGTTTCTCCTTTTCGGCACCATGTACAGTGTGATCAATTGGTAAAAGATGTCTTTTAGGCAGTCCATTCTTCCATTTTACATATACTCTTTCCCCTGTTTCTACTTCAATGGTTGGTCCCGGATATATCCCTTCATATCCCCAAATTGTTGTTTCAGGTAATTCACTATGTAGCAATTGCTGTGTTTCCTTCATAGTTACTTCATAATACGTATATTCTCCTGATTTCCACGTTGGTTTTAATACTGGAGGAATTGGCAGTGGGTCTTTAAATTCTGTCAATTTCATCATAACCCCCCCTTCAGATCTTTATATTAATAATTTTATGTAATCGGTTCATGAAAAATTAGTCATTCTAGGAATAGCTTCCTCATTAATATAAATATGGTAGGAATTTTTGTGTTTGAGGTGGGGGAGCAGCGTGGAGGATTTTTATCAAATGTTAGACGTAATGGCACACCCAGGGGAAAAGGTGTTAGCGACGATCGTTGGTGTGAAAGGGTCTGCATATAAAAGGGAAGGCTCTTCGATGATGTTTTTTGAAGATGGAAGCCACGCTGGCTTGTTAAGTGCCGGCTGCCTAGAAACAGATTTAGCGATACGAGCGGCGGAGGTATTTCAAAAGAATGAGGCTATAATCCTTCAATATGACATGTTTGAGGAAGACGATATGGGCTGGGGTCAGGGCGCAGGTTGTAATGGAACGATTGATATTTTACTTGAGCTGGTTACGGAAAAATTAACAGAGGATTTTCTATTAGTAAAAAGATTACTGGATAGAAATAAACCTGTGATAGGTTTAAAAAAACTAGATAAATTGGGGGAGTATGTTTTTATTGAGGAGGAAGGTGAAGCCTTTGGAAATTGGTCTGGGCCAATTCCTGTTACCGAATTCACCTTGAAAAGCGGAATTATGGCAGATGGGGCATTGACCTTTTATCAGCATACGTACCAGCCCAAGCCACGGTTGATTGTTTTCGGGGCAGGGCCCGATGCTCGCCCCCTTGTATCATTAGCCGCAGAAACGGGGTTTTCGGTAACCGTCTGCGATTGGCGGGAAGAGTATTGTCAGAAACAACACTTTCCAACGGCGGACAGGATTATCGTTGGCTTTCCAGATGCGCTTTTAAAACAAATATCTTTTTTACCCTATGATTTTGTGGTAATCATGTCGCATCACTTTCTAAGGGATCAAGAAATATTATTGTCATTATTAAACGAGAATATTAGATATTTAGGTGTTCTAGGTCCAAGGAAAAGAACAAAAAAACTACTTAATCCTGACCATATTCCAAGTTCAATCTTTTCACCAATAGGTGTCGCGATTGGAGCAAAAGGTCCAGTTGAAATTGCAGTGAGTATTATGGCTGAAATGATTGAAGTATGGAGAAAGCCAGTGCATGAAAGAGTGGAGCTCTTATGGACAATTTCAGATTAGTCGGTATTTATCTTGCTGCAGGGAAGAGCAGCAGGATGGGCAGTCAGAAGTTGAATTTACCATTAGCTAATCATTATTTGGGTAGTATGGCATTACGGGCGGCGCTTGAATCATGGCTGGATGTCACTATCGCCGTCACTCGAAAGGGAGATTCGCTTCGCTGGTTGACTCCTTTTTCAAAAAGAAAAAATTTGCGAGTGTTAGCATGTGAGGATGCTGATAAAGGGCAAAGTGCTTCGCTTAAAGCAGGGGTGAAGGCCGCGGAGGATTTAGCGGCAACAGGGGTGGTGGTTCTGCTAGCGGATCAGCCTTTTGTCACCATTGAAATGATAAATAAATTAGTGGATGAATCTCGAACTTTTCAAGACTATGCCTATATTTCGTATTTGCACAGAGGAATTCCGAAGCCTCCTGTCTATTTTTCGAACTGCTTGTTTCCCATCATTACTGAATTAGAGGGGGATCAAGGTGCAAGGGATTTGATTCGAGGTGCTGATAAATTTAGCGGTAAACGAATGGAATCGGAGAAAGACTTGTCTTTTTTTGATGTCGATACGAATGAGGATTATCAGGATTTGCTTGATATTTGGGCTTCATTAATAGGTAGGGGGGGTGACCATGGAGGTAATTGGTAAGGGTGTTATCCGCAAGGAGTCGCTCGAAAAGGTGACAGGCAGGGCAAGTTGATTTGGAAGGCAAAGGAGGCGAACTAGTAATGCTGCCTTTTAACTTTGATTATTATACGCCTGCAACAATGAAGGAGGCCGTCGATTTATATCAGTATTTAGACCAGCAAGGCAAACAGCCAATGTTTTTTTCAGGTGGAACAGAATTAATTACCCTAGGTAGAATCAATTTGGCTTATACCGAAGCCGTCATAGATATTAAGGATATTGCAGAATGTAAGGTGATGCAGGTAAGTGGAGATCATTTGCTCCTAGGGAGTAGCCTCTCCCTTACAAGAATTGAGGAAGCCAATCTTTTTCCTTTATTAACGAAAACGGTTAGCGAAGTTGCTGACCATACAGCCCGGGTAAAAATAACTTTAGGCGGAAATATTTGTGCACAGATTTTTTACCGTGAAGCCGTTTTGCCGTTTTTACTAGCAGACAGTCACGTATTAATTATTGGCCCAGATGGAGAGAAGATCATCCCAATTAATGAGATCTTTCAAGAACAGCTCAGGTTGAAGAAAGGTGAATTTCTTGTTCAAGTAGCAACTGCGACCCAGTTTATTGGAGCACCCTATTTTAGTGTCAAACGCCGTCAGCAATGGGAAACTGGATACCCGTTGATTACGATGACTGCATTGAAAATTGATCGGGAGATACGTGTTGCTATAAGTGGGTTGTGTCCTTTTCCATTTCGCTCCAAGGAGGTAGAGGCTTCCTTAAATAACAGGGGGCAGTCGGTTGAAGCAAGAATTGATAGGGCTCTTGCGGTAATGCCAACGCCCATCTTAGAGGATGTCGAGGGATCGGCAAAATATAGACTCTTTGTGCTCAAAAATTTGTTATTGGATGTGTTGGCAGCATTGGATGGCGTGAGGGTTAGATAGCTTCTTATTTGGGGGGAGAGTAGAACGTGAAATCTCATACAATTATGTTGGATATAAATGGTGACAGTCGAATTGTTACAGTCAGGTCTGCCGATACCCTATTATATGCCATAAGGGGGAAGCTTGGGTTAACCGGAGCAAAACCTGGGTGTTTAAATGGTGATTGCGGTGCCTGCACGGTGAATGTTGATGGTTGGCCGATGAAATCATGTTTGATGCTTGCCGTGGAGGCGGTGGGGAAAAAGATAACCTCGATTGAAGGACTGAAACAAACGCCCATTCAACAGGCGTTTATCGAAAATTTTGCCTTTCAATGCGGCTATTGTACACCGGGTTTTATCATGAACTGCCACTCATTGATAGAGCAGTATCCAGATGCCGATGATATAACCATTAAAGAGTGGCTGGAATCGAATATCTGCCGCTGCACGAGCTATATCGAAATTGAGAAAGCTGTGAAATCAGTGTTAAAAAAGAATTGAAGGCGCCGAACATGGCGCCCAATTCCATTTCTGTTATTGACTTTTCAATTGAAAATAGGTATCCATAACCCGACGGCCAATCTTGAGACTTGCACGGTTATCTACTGTTCCTTCGTATGCCCAAGGAACCAAAACGGCCATAGCTACTTCGGGATTTGTGCTTGGGGCATAGCTTACTAGGCTTAAATTCATAACAGGAGGCGGCTCCTTACCATAATTACTGCGAAAGGGACCATCATAAAAGGCTTCGGCCGTCCCCGTTTTTCCTGCAGGTGAGTAAGTGGCACCTTCAAAGAATTTATAAGCAGTTCCCCCTGGTTCCTGCATCACCTTTTTAAAGCCAATTTGGACACGATTCATCCATTGCTTCTTAACATCAATCGTATTAAGGACGGTAGGATGGATTTCTTCGGCGACCGTTCCAAGTTCATTGGTTTCAAATGCATGCTCACGGATTTGTTTCACCACATGCGGCTGCATTCGATAGCCGCCATTTGCAATGGTTGAAACATACTGGACTAGCTGCATCGTCGAATAGGTATCGTATTGACCGATGACAAGATCGAGCAAATAACCGGGCAGTTTACTTTGACCTTTAAATCCGGTCTGTTCATTTGGCAAATCAATTCCCGTTCTTGCTCCAAGACCAAAGGATGAGAAGGAGTTCCTAATATCCTCGAAGGCCTTCTTATTACTAAAACTCAATGGCTGATCAAATTCATATCGCCCTTTTCCAATTTTAATCGCCGTTTGAAACATATAAACATTGGAAGATTTCTTTAATGCTTCGATTTCATTTAATTTTCCTAAATATGCATATGACTTTTTAAGCGGGGTATCCTTTATTTTTATCCCGGCATCATCGAATGGAGTACCAGGAGATATTGCTCCTGTTTTATAACCGGTTAAAATGGTTGCCCCCTTTACTGCAGAACCAACGTTATATGTAGTGGTAAAGGTTCCGAGTGCGTCATCTACCATTTCTGATGCGCCAGTCTCGTTGTTTTTAACGATTTTTTTTCCTGACATCGTTAAGACTTCACCTGTTCGTGGATCCATCAAGACGACGTAGGCTCTGTCTGTTAGGTTAGTACCTGGTGATTTCTTTGCGGTCCAAAGCTCTTCTTCGACAATCTTATCTATCGCCATTTGCAAATCCATATCAATCGTTAAGACCAGATCCTTACCCTTTTTTCCATTGGTAATTTGCTTTGTTTCAATGACATTCCCCATATTATTTGTACTACTATTTATTTTTGATTTATTACCATGAAGAACATCCTCATACTGTAGTTCCAGCTGACTTTTTCCAATGCGATCGTTTCGGCTGTAACCTCGTGCCAAATAATAATCCAATTGCTCAGCAGGAAGCCCTTCGTCAGATTTTGTCACTTTCCCTAATACGGATCTCAAAGTATTTCCGAAACCATAGGACCGTTCCCAATCGGTTGTGGTATCAACCCCAGGGAGGAATTGAAGATTTTCGCTTACAACCGCAAATTCCTTTTCTGTAACATCTTCATTTTTTATGATTTGTGGTGTGAATTTATATCCACTGCTAATTTCCCGATAAATCGCTAGCACCTCAAGTTCTTCATCAGATAGACCTAATTCGTCCTTGGTGATTCGGTCCAATTTTAACTTATAAAGATCTTTGTCAGTTATTTTTTTGGCATCATACAAGTCTTTTTCTTTTAGAGTAATTTTTTCGTTGGCAAGCATCGGATGCTTCATTATCCAAAAATCCTGCATGTCCCTTTCCGTCACCTTGTCCGTGTTTTTACTAATCAACTTGGCTAATTTCTCAGCTGTTACAAGCATTTCCTTTTGGCTAAATCCTTCATTTGTAAAAGTAATCGCTTTTTTCGGGTTATTATCGACAATCACTTTGAACTTACGATCGTACATATGTCCTCTAGGAACCGGATTACTGATTGTAAACTCTTCTTTTCTTTCCAAATCCCTTTTGAAATTTTCCCCATAAACTATTTGAACAAACCCTAATCGTAAAATAAGTATAGAGAATAGCAAAAACACACTGAAAAAAAGTAAATTCATTCGAAAGGAAAAATGGGAAGGTTTCTTTTTTTGTTTCTCCATCATGATTCCACATCCTTTTTATTAAATTTTAGTGTTTACATAAATATGTTAAATTTATACAGGTTAGCCATCTTAGAAGTAGACGAAAACTAGAATCGTATATTTTGATACGTAATCGACATTCTTTTTCTTGATGGAGTATTTTTGTCTAATGAAAATTTTTCTAATTTTTTCCCTTATTTGAATTTTTAACTTATAATCAAAAAGGGATGTAGTTGTTTCATAAACAAACATCCGTTAGAGAACAGAATAAAGAATAGGGGGTCTACATTTGAAACAGAAAATGATTAATGCAACTGTACAGAAGGCATTGGAACAATTTAAGGCAATTGATGAAAAAATTACTCATTATTCAAGTATCATAGGGTTAGTGGATTGGGATCAAAAGGTTATGGCACCGAAAAAAGGGAGAAGTGTTTTTGCCAAGGCAACCGGAACCTTGAGGACAGAAGTGTTTAAGCTCTCGGTCTCACAGGAAATGGGCAATCTTTTAGAAACATTATCTTCCCCGGAAAATTTCGAGATATTAGACGGTGTGACTAAAGCAAAGGTTAGAGAGTACAAAGAGTACTACCAAAAATCTAAAAGCATTCCAGCTAATCTTTTTCAGGAATACAGTATTTTAACAGCGCAGGCGAATGATGCCTGGGAAGAAGCAAGGGAGAACAATGATTTTGCTCACTACCTGCCTGCTTTAGAAAAAATAGTTGATTTCAAAAGAAAATTTGCTGAAATCTATGGATACGAGGACCATCCGTATGATGCGCTGCTGGATGAATTTGAACCAGGTTTAACGGTGAAAAGATTAGATCCCTTATTTGCTAAACTAAGAGAATCAAGTGTAAAACTATTAGAGCGGATTCAACAATATGGAAAACCAACACAGGTTGAAGTTTTTGACCAATCGTTCGAAATTGAAAAACAAAAAGAGTTTAACCGTTTTATCTTGCCAATCATTGGATTCGATATGGAAGCAGGACGTTTAGATGAAACGGTTCACCCATTTGCTCAAACGGTTAACATTGGAGATGTGCGGTTAACCACCCGTTATTTAGAAAAAAATGTCCGTTCCGCCCTTTTTGGAACCATTCATGAAGCGGGACATGGAATATATGAGCAGCATGTAAATCCGGAATATGAAGAGTCTGTGCTACAAAGGGGGGCCTCGTTTGGAATTCACGAATCACAATCAAGATTTTTGGAAAATATGGTCGGACGGAGCATGGAATTCTGGAAATTCTTTTTCCCTAAGCTCCAAGAGTATTTTCCAAAGCAATTAGAAAATGTTTCTATTGAGGAGTTTTACCGTGCCGTTAATACAGTAGAGCCTTCATTTATCCGTGTGGAAGCAGATGAGTTAACCTATAATCTTCATATTATGCTCCGATATGAAATTGAAAAGGCTTTAATTGGGGGAGAGATTGAAGCGAAAGACCTTCCGGTGATATGGAATCAGAAAATGCAGGATTACCTAGGTATTACACCAAGCAATGACACAGTTGGTGTATTGCAGGATGTACATTGGTCGTTTGGGGGCATTGGTTATTTCCCTTCTTATTCACTAGGTAATCTCTATGCTGCGCAAATTCTTCGTACGATTCAAAAAGATCTTCCTGATTTTTCTCACCATATCGAAAGTGGCAGGTTCGATTTGATTCAAGAATGGTTAAAGGAAAATATTCATCAGTACGGAAAGCTTTACACTCCGAATGAATTGATCGTTAGGGTAACAGGTGAGGAATTAAATGCTGACTACCTTGCCGAGTATCTTGAAAAAAAATATGCTAGGGTCTATGAACTATAATGGTTATCTGCTAAACTGACATTGACATCGGATTAAGAGTATAATATAGTAATAGTAATAAAATATTTCCTTTTTAAAGGGGAGTAGCTGCTACAATAAAGTCGTCATTTCGAGAAATCTTTCTCCGGCTTTATTGGCAACATTACGTTGTTAGCAAGACCTTTACACTACAGTAAAGGTCTTTTCTGCGTTTTTTAGGCCTTTACTGTAATCAGTAAAGGCCTATTTTTATGGGTAAAAGGAGTATTTTAGAAAAACACCTATTATTGAGGAGGAAATTATTTATGGATTTAACTCTGTTACTTGAATACGGATGGGTTTTAATCATTCTGGTGGCATTGGAAGGGCTTTTAGCAGCTGATAACGCCTTGGTACTCGCGATTATGGTGAAGCACCTACCTGAACAGGAACGGAAAAAGGCATTGTTTTATGGATTAGCAGGGGCGTTTGTGTTCCGCTTTGCTTCTTTGTTTGTGATTTCGTTTTTAGTTGATGTGTGGCAGGTTCAAGCTGTGGGAGCTCTTTATTTGTTATTTATGGCCGGCAATCATGTTTTTCGAAAGGTTATAAAAGGAAAAGAGGAGGAAAAAGAGGAAAAAGAAGTTCGAAAACATAGTGGCTTTTGGTCGACGGTTTTAAAGGTGGAAGTGGCAGACATTGCTTTTGCGGTCGATTCCATTCTTGCTGCCGTAGCGATGGCGGTTGTGCTTCCAGATACACCACTGCCAAATATCGGTGGACTTGATGGAGGTAAATTCCTAGTTATTTTTGCTGGGGGTATTATTGGCTTAATAATTATGCGCTTCGCTGCAAACCAATTTGTAAAGCTTTTAGAAAGAAGGCCTGGTCTAGAGATTGCCGCCTTTACGATTGTTGGCTGGGTTGGTGTTAAGCTAGCCGTCTACACACTTTCACATCCGGCATTATCGATTCTTAATGAGGAATTTGCGCATTCAACTGAATGGAAGGTGAGCTTTTACGTCGTGTTAGTAGGAATTGCCGCAGCAGGCTGGTTTTTCTCTAAAGATAAAGCCAATGAATCAGTGAAAAAAGAACCAAAAGTTTTATAACTTTAACAGAAATAATTCAATGCAATTCTTCCATTATGGGGGGATTGCTTTTTCATATTTTAAGAATTTATAACATTGGACTTCGAGAAATGTCCAGCTCCAGGCGCCATCGGCTAGTGTACTTCGCTCTTCTCCCTACGATAAGTCAACATCGGTTCGCT